>DQCG01000084.1 GCA_003533825.1 Phycisphaerales bacterium | reverse complement strand
AATGAGGCGTCGGGAATTGCTGATTCAGAACCAGCCTAGTTGCACATTACCTTTTGGTTCTCGGAAAACCGTTTGACAATCAAGCCTTTTAGCGTATGATATATCATCTGACGGGTCGAGTGTTATGAATTCCGATTCGTTCAGGTCCCAATCAGATCTAAAAGGAGATAAGCTTTGAATCGTCAGGCAGACATTCCCCGATTGGTCCGTGAGCTTCGGGAACGGACTGGGCTTACCCAGGAAAAATTTGCGGCCAAGCTCGGCGTGACTTTTCCAACCATCAACCGTTGGGAGAACAGCCGCGCCAAGCCGTCGCCTTTGGCCATGCAGAAGATCGTGGAACTGCTCCGCAGCATGGGTGATCGGGGCATCGATCTCCTCGATGAGCTTATTGGTCAGGATACACTGTAGCGATTATCGAATGAACAGGTGAAAAGAGACGTTCCGGAGCTAATACGATGACAACAAAAATGACCAAGGAACTCATTGACCGCATTTTCAAAGAGCCGGGCATCAAATACGAACTCACCGAGTTTGAAACGCTGGGGAAGCCGATTCACGAAATTCTTTCGATTTACCCGAAAACCGTCGAAATCGGCCGCGATGCCGGCAAGGTCAAATACTATCTGAAGAGCTTTATTCCTTTCTCTTCGGGCAACGAGGAGGTTCAGGTCCATGTGGAAGGAGGTAAATCGGCCCCCGAGGAGATTGTCCGGCAACTCTGGGCATATAAGCTGATTCACCAGTATGGGTACCAGGCTGACGAGATCGATTTGGAAAAGAGCGTCCATTTCGGCACTGAAGTGGGCACCAAGGCCGCCGACATCATCGTTTACACTGATGCCGCCAAGGAAACGCCCAAGATCATCGTCGAGTGCAAGAAACCCAAGCGCAAGGACGGCATCGAGCAGCTCAAAAGTTACATGAACGCCAAGGGAGCGCCGGTGGCGGTCTGGTCCAACGGCAGCGACAGCATCATTCTCTATCGTCCTTACCCCAAGGAATTCGACGATACCCTTTTCGACATCCCCCGGCGCGGTCAGCAGCCCAAGGATGTTCTGGAAGCCAAAAAGACCCTTCTGCAGCTTAGAAGGGAGTTCAACTTCAAAAAAATCATCCAGGATTTGGAGGAACTGGTTCTTGCCAGCAGTGGCAAAGACGAGTTTAACGAGATTTTCAAGCTTATTTTCGCTAAAATCTGGGATGAGAAAGAGGCCCAGGAAAACCGTGAGGGTAAAGTGCTGGAGTTCAGTAAATCTCTGGATCCAGACATCACATTTGACCGCATAAACTCGCTATTCCATAAGGCTGCCGAGCAGTGGTCTGGTATTTTTCGGGACGGTGAAGACATTGAACTGACCAAACGCCACTTACAAGTTTGCGTCGGCCCTATCGAGGGCGTTAGGCTGATGGGTTCAAATCTTCGCGTTATGGACGACGCTTTCGAGTATCTTCTGGCTACGGAGGCAAAAAAGAAGAAAGGACAATTTTTCACTCCTCGCCACGTGGTTGAAATGTGTGTGCGGATGCTCAATCCCAAGCGTAAAGAGTATGTTATGGATCCCGCCTGTGGCTCGGGCGGGTTCCTGCTGCACACCATGGATTGGTGCTATCCTGCAATAGACACAGTCACTCGTGAATTGCGCAAATTCAAATATGCATCGAAGCAGCTTTGGGGTATTGATTTTGAAGCCCGTGCCGCAAAAACATCACGAGCACTCATGCTTATAGCAGGGGATGGCAACACAAAAATTTTTGGTCCGGATGTAGACAGCCTTGATCCCAAAACATGGTACGAAACCGCTTCGGGACAAGACCTTATGCATGAACTGCGGCGGGCAAAGTTAAGCGGTAAAAAAATCCCAGGTAACGAGACGCTCCGGGACGAGGACAATGCCTGGGAATATTTCGAAGAGTTGAAATTTAACGTGATTCTCACCAATCCCCCGTTCGCCGGAGAGTTGAAGGATCGCAAGATGCTTTCCCACTACGAGCTGGCCAAGCCGGCTCTCAAGCGCGCCAAGGACAAGGCCCCCAAGGAGGAGCGCGATGTGCTGTTCATTGAACGGGTTCTGAAGATGCTCAAACCTGGGGGGCGGGCCGCCATCGTGCTGCCCCAGGGCAAATTCAACAACTCGTCCCTGGCCTTCATCCGCGAATGGATTCTCAAAAAGGCGCGTCTGCTAGCCGTCGTAGGCCTGCACCCCAATACCTTCAAGCCGCACACCGGAACCAAGACCTCGGTGCTGTTCTTCCAGAAATACACCGCCAAAGCGCTTGAGAATATCCAGCAGGTTAAGCAGGAAGTGGCCAACGCCTGCCCGGATTACGAGCAGCAGATCAAGGACCTGATCGCCGGACATCGCTATTCGGTAAATATACTGGAAGAGAAAATTCCGGAAGAAATTGCAGATCTCATGTCGGAGTCGTTTATGGAACCAGAACTGGAGAGCATCGAAACGGAAACAGCCTTCGCCAAGGGCGACTACGAACTTGGGGAACTGGAGCTGCCTATGGCGGCCGAAGGCAACCCTTTCCAAGAGGATCTCATCAGCGAGGCCGAGGAAAAACACAACGCCCTCAAGGCGGAATTGATTCGGGTGAAGCAAAAGCTCGCGGATCTGGCCAGCGATGTCGAAGCACTGCAACAGCAACACCGCATGGAGATCGACGCCATAACCCAGCAATGGGAGGGCACCAAGGGCGACCTGCGGGCGCACCTGAAGCCAATCAAGGCGGACCACAAGGCGGCGCTCAAAAAGTTCAAGGACAAGCAGAAAATGAAGCAGCGGACCTTCAAGATCGAGATCAAATACCTGGAAAAGGTAATCCCGGAGGCGGAGACAGCCGTCAAGCTGCTCAGCAACAAGGGCAAGCTGGAGCTAATCCTGGCCGACCCAGACCTGGTCGGCACCCTGAAAGAACGCTGGATCGCCGCTGAGGTGGCCAAGCGCCTCGATTACCCGATATTTATGGCCGTGAGCGAGCGCGGCGGCAAAAACAACTCGGGCAATTACGAATACTTGGTGGACAAGAACGGCAGCTTGGTGGAGTTTCCCGACGGTCATCCACAGGAGGGTCAGCTCGTGGTGAACCAGGATTTGGTCAATTACGACCTAACGGCGGGTGACCTGGCCGAATCGGCCAAGATCCCCGACGACCAACTCTGCGTGGCCGAGGCCTTCGTTCGGTTTGCTCAGGAGCAGGGGGTTGATTTTTGGGAGGTGGAGTGATGGCAAAATGGAGCCTAACGGAATTATCCTCTGTCACTCTATTTGATAGGATTGATGGCGAGTATTACCTACCAGAGTATATGTTGAATCAAGACACTCTGTCTAAAATCGAAACGGTTTCTTTACCTCAGTGGTTCCTTGTCTCAGACGGTAATCATCTTTCGATCTCAAAATATTTTTCTGACAGTGGCAGAATACCATACTTTCGAGGCCAGGATGTAAACGATTTTTTTCTTGAAAACGCAGAACCAATAAAGATACCAAAAAAAATTTATGAGACGCCAATGATGAAAAGATCACATTTCCATACCGGAGATGTACTTCTCTCAATTGTTGGTACCATTGGAAGTTTGTCAGTGGTTCCAGATACGATTGGAGACGCTACTGGTAGCTGTAAAATTGCGATCTTACGGTCAAAGGGGGATTACTCTCCATTTGTTTTAGCGGCGTATCTTATAAGCAATTATGGGCAGCTTCAGATTAAGCGCAATACACGTGGAGCTGTCCAAATGGGTCTTATTTTAAAAGATTTGTCACGCATAAGAGTTCCAAAGTTTTCTGATTCCCAGCAGGCTGAAATCGAAGCACTTATCAAGAACTCAATGAGTGTAAATAGGCAAAGCAAAACGCTTTACACTCTAGCCCAACACCTCCTCGAATCCGAGCTTGGCCTAGACAAATTAAGTTTCCAGAAGCCGGTGGGCTACACAGCGCGGTTCAGCGAAGTTGTAGCCAATAGCCGATTTGATTCGGACTATTATCAAATCAAGTATAAGCAGTTAGATGATATTGCTGTAAAGTTGCCAGTTAAAAAAATAAAAGCAATATCCGAAAAATTGGAGACAGGTATTTATTCTCAATCCTACTCTTCTGATGGCAAAATGTATCTGAGGGGCGTTGATATCAATAATGGGTTTATAGATGGTGATTTCATATTGAGAACTAATCTCTTGATTGCGAATTCAAAGAATACAGTGATCAAAGATGATATACTGGTTACCAGGGTTGGTTCAATAGGTGCCTGCGCTTTAATAGAAAATACTCATGCTGGTTCTTTTTATAGTGATAATTTAATCAGGATAAGGCTATCCGATCAGGCTAAAGAAGAACTAAGAGCTTCGTATTTGAACCTTTTGCTAAACACTACTTATGGACAGATGCAGATGGTCAGATATAGTCGTGGAAGCGTTCAACAAAGACTTAACCAGACACAGTTAGCACAGATTCCAGTACCGATCATAAAATGGGAGACCCAACTTCAGATTGAAAATTTAATTAAAAAATATCGACAGGCAAAGAAAGAATCCAAAAGCTTGCTCGACCAAGCCAAAACCCGCGTGGAACAGCTCATCGAGGAGGCGGTGCGGTCATGAGAAAAGACCTGGCAACCAGTGACAACCTTAATTCCAGCAAGGGCCAGTTTCTCGTGTATGAATCGGAAGACGGCCGGGTCAAAATCGACGTGCGCCTCGAGGATGAGACCGTCTGGCTGACCCAACAGCTCATGGCCGATCTGTTTCAGACAACCAAACAGAACATAAGTCTTCATATTCAACGAATTTTTGAGGAGGGTGAACTGGCGACGGAGGCAACTGTCAAGAAATACTTGACAGTTCGCCGGGAGGGCAAGCGGGAGGTTAAACGCCTGCTGGATTATTACAACCTGGACATGATTATTTCAGTAGGATACCGGGTCAAAAGTCATGTGGCCACACGCTTCCGCATCTGGGCCACCCAGCATCTGCGCGAATATATCGTCAAGGGCTTTGTGCTGGACGATGAGCGCCTGAAAAATCCGGATCAACCCTTCGACTATTTTGACGAGCTGCTCCGCCGCATCCAGGATATTAGGACCTCGGAACGGCGCTTCTACCAAAAAATTACCGATATCTACGCCACCAGCATCGAATTTTTCAAGACCGTCCAAAACAAAATGCACTGGGCCATTACCGACATGACCGCGGCGGAAATCATCCATGATCGGGCCGATAGTGACAAGACTAATATGGGGCTGACCAGTTGGCGCGATGCCAAGGTCCGCAAACAGGACGTAACCATCGCCAAAAACTATCTCACCGAAAAGGAGCTGCTGGCCCTGAACAACCTGGTGGAGCAGTACCTTATCTTCGCCGAGGGTCAGGCCATGCGTCGCATCCCCATGCATATGGCCGACTGGATCAAAAAACTGGATGCATTTCTGACGCTCAATGAACGAGAGATTCTCACCCATGCTGGCAGGATTTCACATGAAATGGCCAAGGAAATGGCCGAAGCTGAATACGAGAAGTTTAACCAAAGGCGGATTCGGGAAAAAGACAGTCTGGACGGCGATTTTGAAAAAACGATCAAGCAGTTGACGGACGGCAAGCGGGGAAAGAAAAAATGAACCTATCCGGTGAGGACAAACAACTTCTGACAGAGCTTTGCGGGCAAAATAACGTGAGCCAAGACAAGGTGCTCAAGCTGCTCCAAACGGTCTATGAATACGAATTCAAGGACCGGCGGACCGGCGTCTATGATGCATTGCGAGAAATCCTGAAAAGCAGGCCCTCGCCTGAACAGGGGTAGTCTTCATGGATAGCGATATTGACATTGACCCTTATGTGAAAGATCCAAGTCTTCTGGTTGAATTATGCCGCGAGGTCATCGACCGGATCGATAGCGGGCTCGACGACCCCAAATCCGCTGAAAAAGAAGCGCAATTGAGGGAAATCGCCAAAGCGATTGAGAAGCTGGAAAAAATGGGCGTACCTGTGCTCGATGCCCTGCGAGGCGAAAAAACCCGGCTGGCGGCGGAACTTGGCATCCAGGCCCAAGCAGAGCAAGCCCTGCACCACATGGCTGACGAACTTGACGCGATCATCACAGATCTTAACACCCGGTTGGGGCGTAGCAACTTTCCGCAGGCAGCAAATAAACCGCGAAAAAAGCGTTCGCGTTCACCGAAGACGAATAAAGATGTCCTTCGGAAAAACATTGTCAAAGCCTTGCGGACATTGGGTGGGCGTGCAAAGGTGGCTGATGTGATCAAGGAAATGGGTCGTCAACTGGAAAGTAAATTGCTGCCCGGTGATATGGAATGGCGAAAGAGCACAGGCGAATATGCCTGGCAGAACAACGCCAAGTGGGAGCGCTATAGAATGACCCAAGACGGAACCCTGCGAAGCGATTCCCCGCGCGGCTACTGGGAACTTGGTGAGGGGGAACAATGAAATTCCGCAAGCTGACCATCGAAAATTACAAGTCCTTCCAGTTCGCAACTGAGATCCGATTTCCTGTGGGCGATGACGGCCGGAGCATCTTTCTGATCGGCGGCATGAACGGGGCGGGCAAAACCTCGATCATGGAGGCGATAAACTTTTGCCTGTATGGGGCCAAGCTGGACGAGATTTTCCGCAACATCAACCGCCGCGAGAAGGCCAGGGGAAACGCCAACGTCTCCTTTGAACTGGTCATGGAGATGGACGACCTCTCGGAACTGGTGGTGAAACGCTCCTGGACAGCAGGTGCGACCTACGACCCGAAACCCCGCGACCTGACCGAACGGCTGGTGGTGGTGCGCGACGGCAAGCGGGTATCGGTGCAAAACCAGGAGATTTGGCAGGATTTCATCCGCTCGATGATTCCGCCGGGTATCACCCAATTTTTCTTTTTTGATGGGGAAAAGATCCAGGCCATCGCCGCCGACGACCATTCAGAGGTGCGGCTGAAATCCTCTTTGGAGGCGGCACTCGGCATTCAATACATCAATCGCTTGGCTTCCGATATCATCTATATCAAAAACGAAGAGCGCAAAGGATTTGTGGAAATCTCCGACGAGGACCTGGAATTCAAGCAAAGCGAACTGAAAAAAGAGCGCAGCAAGCTGAACCGCAAGCATCGGCAGCGGGACAGCGTGCGGCAGGAGTTGGATGATCTTAAAGGGCAGCTTGAGGACGCCAGACAGCGGTTTGCCGCGGCATTTCATACTGAACCAGAAACACGGGAAGCCATGCGTGAAAACGAGAAAAAGCGCATTCAGGCGGCTAACCGGTTGGCCCAGTTGGAGAGCGAAATCCGTTCCCTTTGCGAAAAGATGTTGCCATTTGCGATTACGGGACGGCTGTTTGACCCGATCCGGCGGCAAATCGAGGTAGAGCGGGAATCGGCCGGCGGCGAGGCGATCAAGCAGCATGCGGCCACGCTGGCCAAACGCATCGTGCGGGTTGTGGAGGAGCCGGAGCCGATTTATCGGGAAACGCTTTCTTTTGAAAAGATGGCTGAGCTGGAACGTCGTATTTTCCGCCTACTCAAGGAAGGGGACCCAAAGGGCGATGTGACCAGGATTTTGGACCTATCTGATCGCGACGCGGCGCGCATTTTAAACAAGATGGAGTCCTTGGAGGCCAGCGATGTGTTCTTGCTCAAACCACTGCTTGAGGAAAAACGGGAGCTGATATCCCAGGTCCGGCAGTTTGAGAGAGTGAGCCAGGTCGGCATGTTGACGGAATCCGAACGGGAACTCTTCGAGCAGCTCCAGGCCGGGATGGAAGGCTGTTCCACACAGATCGGGCGCAAAACGGAACAGCTGCGCCTATTGGAAGAGGAAATCCTCACCCTCGAAAAGCGGATCAACGATATCCAGATGGAAATCGAGAAGCTGTATGAGAAGCACCATATCTCAAAAGAGCGGGTCGAATTCATCCAGGAATGCGACGCTATTGCCGGTGTTCTGAATCAATTCATCGTTCGCCTGCGCAAAAACAAGGTTCATCTGCTGCAAGAAAAGACCTTTGAAATGTATCGCCTGCTTTCCAGCCGCAGTGGTTTGATCAAAGACATTGTTATCGACGATAAGACCTATGAGGTGCGCATCACAGACCGTAACGGCCATGAAATTAAAAAATCCGGGCTTTCCGCCGGTGAAAAGGAAGTTTTTGCGGTTTCATTGCTTTGGGGACTGGCACAGACAAGCCAATTGAAACTGCCAATCGTCATCGATACGCCGCTGTCCCGTCTGGACAGTACGCACCGTGACAACATCGTGAACAACTATTTTCCCAATGCCGGAGAGCAGGTGGTCATCCTGTCCACCGATACCGAGATTGACAAGGATTACTACCGCACACTCAAATCGCGGCTTAGCGGCGCGGGGAGCCTTGAGTTTGATCAGCGCCGGGAACTTACGACCTTCCGAGAAGGATATTTTTGGGAGAAATAAACCATGGCCGACCGACTTTACACGTCTAATGACGCTGACGAGGTACTCAGCGCTCTGCGTTTTGAAACCAAACTTGAAAAAGCAACATTGGCTCGCATGGCCTTTGCCCTGTCTCTCTCGAAGGAAGGCCCGGCCGTTGCCCCAAGCATGAGCTTTACAGGTGGGGAGATGAAGCGCCCCACCTTTGTCGGCGAGGATGAAGTGTTTATGCGAGCGTTGATCTGCCATGTCTACGAAGGGCGCGACATAAGCGAAGACCAATTTTTTTCCAATCGATCCATCGTGAAAAATCACATTGATAGCGGAGCAGCACTGCTGGGTCAAATGTTTCAGGAGTGCGGGCGCGATGCGGACAGTCTTCTTAGGCGCCTCGTGGACGAGGTCGAGTTCGGAGGCCGCCGGGAAACGGCCGGACACGGTCTGGATATCTTTATCGGCCGAACCCTTCTGCAGAGCAAGGAACTCCTCATGGAGATCAATAATACCGCCAAGCACGCCAACTCGCACTTGGCCATCATGGGTAAACCGGGCACGGGGAAGACGCAGTTCATTCTAAAAATTTTGGCGGATATTCGTCTTCAGTCGAACTATCAGACGAATTTCATTTACTTTGATTACAAGGGCGATGTGGTCGATAAGGAACGATTCCTGGATGTTGCCAAGGTTCATACCTTCCGGTTGCTCCAGGGGGGGCAAAGCCTGCCCATTAACCCTTTCGTTTTGACGGCTTATGATGAGCAAACCGTCAATGTCTCTGCCCGTGAAAAGGCCGAGAGCTTCGCATCCATCAATAGCAAACTGGGTGTGGTGCAGAAAGGCACGCTGACCGAGGCGATTCGGGCCGCATATGCGCAGCGGGCCGATACCGCGGCGCCCTATCCGGATTTCCATGATGTGTATCAGATAGTTTCAGCGATGTACGAAGAAGATAACAAAAGGGACGACAGCCTCATTGAGGTGCTGAGGGACTTGGCGGATTTTGACCTTTTTTGGCGGCATGGAAGTGATATCCCTCCTATCGACCGCCTTACCAACCGAACGATACTGGTCGATGTGCATGCCATGCCCGTATTAAAGGAGCTTGTCGCCTATCTGGTCATAGAGCGGCTCTATAAGGAAATGGCACTTTTGCCCGACAGCCCGATCAAGGAAGGTCGTCGCACCATACGAACCATCCTTGTCATCGACGAGGCCCATAACTATCTGAGCCAGAAAAATATTTTTTTGCAACGGATCATCCGGGAGGGCCGGTCCAAAGGCATCGTGGTGTTCTTTGCCAGCCAATCCCCCAACGATTACCAACAAAAATTCTTCAATTTCCAAGAGCTGCTTGAGTTTGCTTTCATTTTTCAATGCGAAGGTGTGGCTGCCGGATCGGTTCAAGACATCCTGGGGTGCAGCACCAAAACGGCAAAAGACCTGCAGACCGAGATTGCACGATTAGAACCTTGGCAGGTGATTGCCAGAAGTTCGGAGAAAACCGAGGAGTTCGTGAAATTCACGGCGGAGGCTTTTTATAAAAATTATTGATTAATCACTTGTTGAAGTATTTCAAGAGGAGACAAGAATGATTGATTTAGAAAAAGTCAAAACACGGATTAAATCGGTCATGAAGGAATGTGAAGATCTCATCAAAATATTTGAAAATGAGATAAAGGACCAAAACAACCCTTCTTTTCCAAAAATTAAATTAATTGATAATGCGATAATGAACTTTAAACGAAGTAATTTAGAAATACCAAATGATCTCAGAACATTAAAATTAAAACTTGTAACTAACCATGAGCGATCAAATGAAATATTCTCTTTAGCAAAATCATTTATTGATGATCTTGGAAGTATACTTGCACAAGATTTTGTGAAGCTTGTTAAGCGAGCAAAAATGCAAAGTAATAGATCAAATAGATCAGGAAGTATCAGTGAACCTAATTATCAAAGGCCTCTAGGTGCAAAAGGTCACTCTAATCTCGATGATTATTTGATTCCAGTAATAAGACTAATGAATGAAAGCCTCAGTCATACGGAGGCCTTCAAGAAGATAGCGAGCGAACTTGATGTGAGGTTCAATACTGTTAGTTCTCAGTGTACAAGAGGCTTGAATATCAATACGGCTCAGTTTACCTCATTAGTAAAATCCAGAGAGATAATTGATTTATTAGAGTCCAAATTTCCAGACAGGGTGGATAAAATTAGAAAAGAGGCAGAGAAAGGTAAATGGAAAAAGAAAAAAGAGCCATAAGATTGTAAAAAGGGAACTATAATGTACCCCAAATTCTGGACAGATGATGAAGGTGTATTGGCTGACACTTTTTTGCATGTTCAGGAGGAGGGCAGATGAGATCGATGCGGAAGAAATACGATGCGGCCTTCAAGGCCAAGGTGGCTGTCGAGGCGATCAAGGGAGAGTCCACGGTTGCTGAGTTGTCCAGCCAGTACGCGGTGCATGCCAACCAGATTTCTAAGTGGAAAAGGGAGGCGCTCAAGGGCCTGCCGGATTTGTTCTCCAATGAAAATTGTGAAAATTGTGTGAAAATTGGGGACGGAAAATTGGGGACGTAATGGACTAGCTTGACTTACTCCTTCGTTCTCCTTGTAATTGCCTTGGAAATGGCAGACGACAATAGGCCTTCTTGGCCATATGCGTTCACAGGTTCAGGGTTGATACATTTGAAATGCAGAGATGGATGAAAGGGATTTTTTGCCTACAAGCGATAGGCTTTTCTGGCTCTGTGTTTTATTACTTTGTCAAGAGATGCATATGCAGTCTAAAATGACGGTAGAGTTGCGGATTTCATAGCCGGTTATAGTCCATCGGCTTCGCATGTCCTTCGGCAATTTCCTGTCTGGCACGCTGGGCAGCGGCAACAAGTTGCGATTGTGTTTTCTTAAACGTGACATCCCACTGAATCTCGTCCTGCAGGTTTTCGACATAGTCGCGCAGATGTTCTACTACTTGGTGTTGTGCACTTTCGGGCAAAGACTCCATCATTTTCGTTAAACTCTTAACCTTTGAACCCTGAACCTATGAACCCGTGAACGGTTACCGTTTCATACATTTCTATACCCAGGCTTTGTGTCAGCCCTGAGCATTCCTATGTTTTCAAAGTCCTGTTTTACTCTTACTTGACGTACCGCTTGGTCCGGAGCCGAGGCTGCAGGCGTGGAGATCGCGGCCGCGCAGCGCAGTCACCCTGTATAAGAGGCACTCAATTCTTCCTGGATTATTCGACGCAATGTGCTTTCCGTCAAAGGTTTCCGACTCATGTCTAAATATTCCCGCAGAGCGTTGTTTATCATGGTCTGGTAGCCATGTCCGGCGGTCTCTGCGTGGGAACGGAATTCCTCAAGTACATCATTATCAAGGAAAATGGTAATGCGGGTCTTTCCTTTTTGTGGGATCACTGCGCCACGTTTGGCCTTAGTGAAATTATATTCCTTTTTCATATCGTTTCCTTTCCTTTGATGTTGCCTCCCGGGCTGAAATTAATCGGATATTTTTGCCACGGTAGGTATACACAACTACTAAGGTTCTTCCCAATGCATCCGAACCGATAGAGACGAACCGTCGCTCACCCTCCGTGTCCTCATTTTCACGGCTCAAAGCCAGAGGATCAAAAAGAACCAGCTCGGCGTCTGAAAACCGAATTTGGTGTTTCAGATAATTTGTTTTCGCTTTTTTCGGTTCCCATACAATGTTCATATTTATGAATATACATATATTATATGTACAACGCAATCTAGGCAAAGGAACTTTTTGTGAAAATTGGGGAGGTAATGGACTCGCTTGACCCCTGCCTTGTCTCGTTATTTTAAGTTATAGCTTAAGCTAAAATAATATAAGGTTATATTTTAGGATTCGGCAGAACAGTGAAACGGGAACTCCAGGGACATTACGTGACCATATCAACACTTTAAAAGAATTTTGTAATTTTATCCCCCTCTCATAGACAA
>DQCG01000065.1 GCA_003533825.1 Phycisphaerales bacterium | reverse complement strand
CACAAATTCTTTTGAGGAGGCAAATTTTCTTTGAGACATCCATGGTAAGATTCAACGCCGTGCATTGAAAACATTACCAATTTTTCGGTCCTATATAATCCCTTGGCCACACACATTAGGCCTTCTCGTCAGGAGAATCTGTATAGACCTATTGACTTGTTGCTGCACGGAATGGTAGAATATGTTCAGTACCTAAATCTTGTACAGAACGTTGGCACTTGAGTTTAATGTCCTCACAGAATAGTCAGATATTAGAATAGGGTAAAAGCTTCTGCTTATGCGATTGTATCACATCACTGGTGAAAGAGTTAGGAGGATGCAAAGAATCTATTGCACATAAATACCCAAACAAAAGAACAGATTGAGAGATTTTGCAATAAGGATCAGCTGTCGTCGTGCAATATTCAGATATGGTAAGATGAATAGACAAACCTAAGCGACCACTTAAGGTATATTGAGGTGTACAAGTGTTATTCCGAAAGAGAAAAATCGTTTCATCAGTTTGTCCAAAGACAGGTAATCGCCCTATATGCTTCAGGAAATATCCTTGGTTGATATGGTTATTTCCTATTGTAGGTTTGGCATCGCTAATTTGGTTTTTGATACGTGTAGTGCCCAAACCTTCACGAGCTACTTATCCCTGCCAACGGATTGCTTTTCCTCTTGCCTCAGGTTTTATTATTTGGCTTTTTGGTTTGGGAAGTTCCGCTGTAGCCTTTCGTAAAGCAAGAAACTCTTTATCAGGTTCACGGTATCTTATTGGTGTCTTGTATATAATAGTAAGCATCGGTTGCATATGGTTTACACTGCCCTTGACTTCTCAAAAACAGTTAAAGGCAGCCGACCCGCATCCTGTCAATGATCCCATAGGCGTTGCCAGGGGCATCCATCCCGGTCGGGTTGTTTGGGTGCATGACCCGAATGCAACGGACTGGGAAGGTCCGGATATGCACGACGGGTACTGGTGGCAAAACAATAACACAGACCAAGCTGTAGTGGACAAGATGATGTCAGAGGCGATCCTTCTACTGACCGGGCAAGCAAACGAAGAAGCAGCATGGGATGCGATTTTCCGCTACTTCAATCAATCCGGAGGCAAGGAAAATGTGGGCTATCAGTTTGGGGAAAAAATCACCATAAAGGTCAATATGGTCGCTGTAAGTAACGTAGATGGGGCCGGTAACCAGATAGCTCATTTGCATTGGGTGAACACTTCGCCGCAGATGATCTTAGCGTTGTTGCGGCAACTGGTGAATGTAGTAGGAGTGGCGGAGAGTGATATTACGGTTGGGGATACGACTCAATTTTTTCCAAATCACTATTGGGACCATTGTCACACTGAATTTCCCAATGTCCATTATCTAGCCAATAACGGCAATTTGTCGCGAAGGGGCCCTGTGTCATCAAACGGCAAAAACTGTGAGGTTCCCTTTTATTGGAGCGATCCTGTTGCCGGCAGTAAAAGACAGGACTATCTTCCGGTCAGTTATGCTGAGGCGACTTATTTGATTAATTTTGCGTGTTTGAAAGGTCATTCCAGCGGCGTAACACTGTGTGCAAAGAACCATTATGGTTCTTTCATTAGACTTCCTCCGGCCGCTGGCTACTATGACCTGCATTTGAGCCTACCGAATCCGCAGTGGAGTCCGGGGACGGGACACTACCGCGCCCATATAGATATTACGGGTCATCCTCACTTGGGTGGCAAGACCTTATTGTATTTGATTGATGGCCTTTACGGCGGATATTATTGGGAGGGAATGCCATTTAGGTGGTATATGGAACCGTTTGGCGGGGATTGGCCGTCCAGCCTTTTTGCCTCACAGGACCCGGTGGCGATTGATTCGGTGGCATATGATTTCCTACTACAGGAATGGCCGGACATAGTCACGGGTGGAACCGGTGCGTCCGGCAGCCTTGAGGGTGGCGCTGAGGACTATCTACATGAGGCGGCTTTAGCATATAATCCGCCATCGGGAACGTTCTACGACCCTAATAATGATGGGATCGGTCTGGCCAGCTTAGGAGTGCACGAGCACTGGAACAATCCTGTCGATAAGCAGTATTCTCGCAACTTAGAAACCGGTGACGGTATCGAGCTGGTGATCCCGTCATTTGCTACAGTGGATGGACCAATTGAGAACGTAACCAATGGCATAAGATACGATTATTTTCGGTACGCTATTGGCGAAGCCAATCCAGGCGACCAGATAGTAGTCAGCCCGGGAATTTATAACGAACCAATCAACTTCGATGGCAAAAACCTAACGATTAGCTCAACTGACCCAAGCGACCTAGCCATGGTGGCGGCTACTGTCATCGAGGGTGGCAATCAGGCCGTGACTTTTGCCGGAGGTGAGGATGTGAACTGTGTGCTTGCTGGTTTCACTATTACCGGTGCAGTAACCGGCATCTACTGTTCTGGCGCATCGCCCACAATTGCCAACTGCTGCATTAGCGCTAATGCCGGTTCCGGTATCAGATTATCCCAAAGTAGCAATCCGACCATCGCCAATTGCAACATTTCCGGCAACGCTGGTTGCGGCATTACGATGAACAAACATACGCAGGGGCGATACATCCTCTACAATCATGCCACAATCAGCAACTGCGTTATCACCGCAAATAACCAGGATGGTATTATGGGCGGCATGCCCAGTATCACCAATTGTACAATCGCTGTAAATTTCCACCACGGCGTTTCTTGTATCAAGCCGATGATCACAAATTCAATCATTTATCTCAACAGCCTTGGTTCCGATTTCGTCCAGATAGAAAGCAACTTTGCCACAGTGACCTACACCGACATCCAAGGCGGCTGGCCTGGCGAAGGCAACATTGACACAGATCCATACTTTGTCGCGATCGGTTTCTTGGATACAAATGGAACGCCTGAGAACTTAGACGATGATTTCTGGGTTGAGGGCGATTACCACTTGCAATCGCAGGCGGGTCGATGGGACCCGGTTAGCCAGACATGGATTCAAGATGTGGTAACCAGCTCGTGCATTGATTCAGGCAACCCTGGTTCGGACTGGACTGCAGAACCACAGCCAAGCGGTGGACGCATAAACATGGGGGCTTATGGAGGCACTGCAAAGGCGAGCAAAAGTCCTACTGACTGAGCGCCATTGCCTGATTTGGGGATCTCTGTTTACTATTGCCTTGAGGGTAAAGACAACAAGCTGGCCTGATCGACGATATTCGCATCTACGACGTAGCACTAAGCGCAGAAGAAATCGCAGCCATGGCACAATAGGCCACCTCAGAAAAAAATCAAACGGGAATCTAAATGGGCTGGCAGATTGAAACACTGTCAGCTCTTTATTTTTGACGCCGGCCACCTATGAAGAGTTCAAAGTCAAAAATTAAAATATCTGTTACTACAAAATTTTCTTTGAGGCGTCCATGTCAAGATGAATCGGCTAATGTCACTCGCTAATTGTCGAAGGCCATTGAATACGTTGTCAAATAATCTGCGTTTTTAGGCTAAAAATAAGGGTGCACAGTAAGGATTCAGAAGGCCTTTTTTGGCAATAATCAGGGCGATAATTGCCCCCAAAAACCATTAAATGGATTGCTAATCAATCCTAACCGTTAAGCTTTTCTTTCATCAGTCGTCCGGCTTTAAACTTGACGCTTCGCTTTGCAGGGACATAAATCGGCTCCAAAGTCTTAGGGTTCTGAGCTTTTCTTGGTGCTCGCTCTTTGACTTCAAAAACACCAAAATCACGGAATTCCAAGCGATTGCCTTTGGAAAGCTCAACGGTGATCTCATCGACGAAGTTCTGAACGATAGATTTTACCAATGCGTTCTTAACCTGATTGCTTTTGGCAATTCGATTGACAATATCCTTCTTTTGAGTCGTTGACATTTTTTTCTTCGTGACCTCAAAATTTAGATAATAGCAACATGCAGATGTTAACAATAGTCTAATGATATACTCTGGGCTTCGAGGGATCAAGACATACTTGGTGAACAGTTAGCAATGCTTGATTGTTTGTGAGCACCGGTTGTCCCCGGGAAAACAGCATATTATTCGGCAGTCGACCGTTCACCAACCTTCATTTCCTTGCCATTTCGCCAACACAGATCGGACCGCATCCTCCACACAAAGGCGGGCCTCGACTCGATCCCAACCGCTCATTAACAGTCTATCGTACCGCGTTTCAACATGGCGAACACGAGCTATGACTGCTAAACGAACGGCATCTTCATCGAGAGCCTTCGCGGCAGCAGACCGACCGACTCTTCCGCTGTATTTGGCGCACGCGTGTTCCGCTATGGATTGTGCGGTTTCTGCAGGGCATTTCGGATAGAACTGCCGAATCACCTCAGCAAAACGCCTGATGTAGGCGAGGTCTAGTTCGGCCCTACGGTCCGCCTCACGAATTCGCCGTTGTGCCCGTGTATCTTCATCTGCCAAACACACGGTTTCGGCCCGTTTTAGTGCTGCTTCCTCAACCAATAATCCTTGCCGTTCATAGCGTTTTCTGGCTTTGCTCCACTTCAAGACAACGGCAGATAGAGTAGAGTGCTTCCGTGAGCGACGTGTCAATGCGGCATCACCAGATGGAAGAAAAACCAGATTATCAAGGTCTGCACAGGAGAGACACAGAGCTCCCTTCTCTTCTGTCAAGGTGATCCATGCCTTTTTGCCAAGTTCTTCCTTGCACTCGTCACACTTGGATTCTCGTGAACTGATGAATACTTTCAACTCGTTTCGTTTTGACTTTGTCTGTTTCACGATAGTCTATTTTGACTATGCAACAGATGAATTTCAAGCTAAAAAGCACAATCTCTCGTCAACAAACATCCGAATTTGAGCTCATTCAGATGACTACTCAAAATGTAAAGGAATTTGCCCTCCGAATCTACCTTGTCGATTCATATAGGGAAATCCATCTGCGGAAGAGATTTTCCCTGTCAATCTACCTTGTTGTGTGCATCAGGCGTATGATAGCCAATCCTTTGGTGCAACCGAAAAATATAAATAGTAGTGCTCCCAGATTTTAACATGGTCTTCACCGTCAGGTCCCGCAGCGAAGGCCATATATTTAGCAAAAAGGCTGGGGTGAAAATGAAGAGTGAAAGAACCGACAAAAATTAATTTCCACCACCGCAGAATCAGCCACATATCAGACTTCACGGAGCTGATAGAAATGATGTTTCCGGGTAATCGCAACCAACAGCACGCGGCAGCGTGCATATTCTTCGAGTTGAAGTGGGCCAAGCGCATAGTGCCCAACCTGGCCCATATCGAGAAGCGATATGACATATCCCGTCGCATATTGCAGAGAGCAAGAGCCAAGCTTTCGAGACTTGGGCTCATCGAGCATGTCAGCTATTTGAATAACAGATATGGCGGACAGTACGGGTGGAGGTTGTCCACTCGTTTTGAGCGGACTCTGGTCCAGCTTGGAATGAAATGTGCGGATTACAGAAATAGGGCAACAGGCTCCAAGGAAAAGGAGAGCCTATTGTTGGACTTTACTGGTGCAAGACGAAGGATTCCGCTATCTCGGAAACTACATATTCCTGAACAAGAACAGGATGGAGGTGAAGCCTTTTGAAAAAAAGAGGAAGCATCTGGCCAATAGCCGTTTTGGTAATGTGCTTTCTGGTAATGTTATACACTGTGAAAACGTGCAACGGTGGGCGACGACTTTCAGAACTTGATGTTGAACGACAATACTCCCGTGATGTGTCCGTGCCAGTGACTGGTGCTCCAATATTGCCCTTGAAAGAAGATGAGATTAACCCGACAAATACCACTATTAGACAAGACCGTCTGCAGGCGAGCGATCAACCAAGGCCTTCCACAGACTTGGAGAACATCACTCATCCTCAGATTTGTGCGTCTGAGTGGCTGGGTGATGGTGTCACGGTACAAGAAGTACTGCGTTGCATTGACGAATACGAGAAGAAGACGAAGCCCAGATGAGAATGCAGTGGTATGTGAATAATGACAATTTAAAGCTTCAGGAAATCCCATGAATATTATAGGAAGACAGAGGCTCTTGTGGTTTTATGAGGGATCCTTGATTAGCGACAATTATTCTTACCGTTCAACGACAATTAGAATTACCGGTTCTGTTTGAGAGCCGGTAGGCTCTGGATTTTCTATATGTCAAGAAGATCCGTCAAAGTGGCACTGTTTAGGTTTAGCCCCAAGGATTTGGTCCTAATCGCTGTGCTAGGTGGAAGTTCGGTAGTCTTAGCGGGAGTAACGGTGCAGCCTCTCACCGCTATGTCGGCAGGATTATTGCCACCAACGTTTTGGGCTGGCATGAGCTTTCAGTTTTTTGCCGTGCTTATACGATTTCTCGTAGGTAGACATGGCACAAATACTCTAGTGGGAATCGTAGTCGGAGCGCTTGGAATATTCTTACTTCCAATTGGTTTTTTTGCCCTTGTAGCCTGTCCATTGCAGGGGCTCATTCACGATGTAATGTTCGCGGTGTTGCGACAAAACAAACCTACTTCGTCGTGGAAATCCTTTCTCGCTGCAGGGATTGCCAACGCATGTTTCACGTTTATTGTCATGTCCTTCTTTTTCGGCAAAACTCTAGCCTCCCCCTTGGTGTGGTGGGTGCCTTTGACGTGCCTTTCCGGCGGTGTGCTTGGGCTCATCGGTTACTTGACGGCAAAAAGAATTGTCCGACTTGCTCCTCAATGGGCACCTGAAGATTAGTAGAG
>DQCG01000713.1:6628-7340 GCA_003533825.1 Phycisphaerales bacterium | reverse complement strand
TTTTTCGCCGGCTTCGATAAGAACGCCGAACAAATTGCAAAGCATCTGATTGTTGGCAATGAATGGTCGCCGGAGCATTTCACGCAGATGCAGGTCGTGCTGCAAAAACACAGTTACAAAATCGACAGTCGCACCGGCGACCTCCAGGGCCTCCAGAGTTTTATTGTGGGCAAACGCGCGTTTTTGCTGCGGCTGCTGGAAAATCCCAACCTGCTGGAGCACGAATTTTTTACCGAGCTTCTCTGGGCGGTTTTTCATCTGGCCGAGGAGTTGTCGCACAGAGCGACCGTCAAAGACCTGCCGGAGAGTGACTACGACCATTTGAGCGGAGACATCAGAAGAGCCCACCGGCTGCTGGTGCGGGAATGGCTCTCTCACATGGAGCATTTGAAAATCGATTATCCGTACCTGTTTTCGCTCGCCGTCAGAACGAATCCCTTCGATCCGAACGCTTCGGCGGAAGTGGAATAACCGGCTGATTGGGGCGGAAATTACGCTGTTAGTTTTCTTTGGTAAAAGCTCTCATTGAGCAATAAGGGCTTCGCTGCTGGACACGGACATCAACCTTTTATCCTCGGCAAGTTGTTTGCGGCGACGATACAGTGACTGGCGGTTGTGCCATAAGATATTTGCTGCTCTGTCCAGGCTGCAGCGTTGAATTCTTTTTCGTCCGTCGGACCAGTGAGATTCACAGTAGTTGCATACATCGAAC
>DQCG01000713.1:0-6486 GCA_003533825.1 Phycisphaerales bacterium | reverse complement strand
ACACTGATCTTTCTCATTTTCAGGTCCTCCTTGAAAATTATCAGCATTTCAGCTAACCTTTTAGCCTTTACTTATGTAAGGCATCTCTCCGGAGAAAAGTAACACGTTCTCCTGGTTTTTTATATTACGGCGGATGTTGTACATGTTTCCCGGCCTCGCCTTGCTTCTATTATTATGTTCAGTTTTATGATTTGAGCTTTTTCTATTTATATTAGACGTACGAACAGCCGGATATGTTTCAAATAATTTGGAGAAATAAATAAAAACGCTCGAAAACAGCCTTTTTTCGTAAGAAATATTTGTACTTTTTTAAGAATTTTTGAAAAAATTTTATGGCCGGACTTTTCTCGTTATCGGGTTTAAGCCGGGAAGTTAACCGGGTATGGGAGAAGATATTTAAAATGTTAAGCTGGAGTTTTGGGTGATGGAAAAAGAGTAAGAAGTCTAAAGTTAAAGGGTGTCTTTGCCCGGCTTGAACCTGTTAACGTTGCCGGTCCAGGCGGCATCAAGAAAAGCTCAAGACTAAGGGTTGGAACTGCCGATGCACGATGTTAGATAAAAACGGAAACGAAAAAAGTTAATAAAGACTGGCCTTGCCCCTGTGAAGTAGAAGGTGAGTATTTCAGACTATAATTAAAGAATATAGAATTAAAGGAATCAACTCATTCTTACTTACGCAGGGGCATTTTTCTATTCTCATCGTTACCTGACCCGTTAGTAAGAATCAGCCGTTCGGCCTTATTGCCTCCTTACTTTCAATCCGCAGAGCTTCCGCGGCGGCAGTGTGAACGAGATGCGTGTCCTTCGGCTTTCAACCGTGAATTGGTTGGTCTCTACCGGACCGGCTTCTCCGCCGTTGGCGGTTGTTATTGTAAGTTTATACTTACCCGGATCGAGCATATAAAACTCGGCCGACATCGAGCGGGCCCGCTCGCCGAAGCTGAACAATTCGGCTCCGAATCGGCTCTGCGAAGATTCGGTTACGAGCGCTGCAATGTCACGCGGCGGCGTGAGCCAGCGGACCGCATTGAGCGGGAAATACAAGGCGTCGCCGGGGTCACCCGTGACCATCGAGTAAAGCAGGGAGGGATTCGGCCTGTCGATTGCCGCGGCAGGCTCTCCGAGAATTCCGCCGCTCGCGAACAGGCTCGGGAAGCGCAGAACACGGTCCGTGTAGCGGACTTCACTCGTGTAACCTTCGAAGTTTATCCGCAGTGCCTCGGCGTTTTCCCGCAGCGCAGATAAGAGCGGGCCGGGATCGCCGTGCAGACGAAAACGCATATATGGTGACATTTCCCTTGCGAGCAGTTCGTCGAACTCGGTTTTGCCCGTCAGAAACCTGTACTTGGTGATAACGCCCGCTAGGCCGCCCAGTCTCGACGCGCACCAGGCTTCGGTGCCGGCGGCCGGCTCGTCCCGCGGCGGCGCGCTTAGATACTTCAGGCGGATATCGACCATCGATCGGATTGGTTCAAGATATTTGGTCTGCCCCGTCATGTGATGAGTCAGCAGCAAAGTATGCGTCATCAGGCTCATTGCACTGGGATAGAGATACAATGTGTATTCGCCGTGGTTCCTGGGGTCCCACCAGTTCGGTCCGGCGCCTCCGATGTCACCATCCGGCCAGTGGATTGCCGTAGGGATAATTCCGGCGGGCTTGCCGCGCTGACTTCGGGCGGCGGCATCCACCCACGTATCCATCCAGGCAGAGAAGAGTTTGCTCAGCCGCTCGTCACCGGTCCGCTGCCAGTAGAGCAGCGCCGGCTGAAGCACCCGCGGGTGATATACCGTGTCGCAGGCCCGCTGCGGACTGGTGTCGATTTTGTCGGCGGTAAAGTACGTACTCTTGAACTGCAGGAAACCGCGATTGTTTCGAGCGGTCCAGAGCTTCTCGGTGAAATCTGCAAGACCGAGTGCATATTTACGCCAGAGATCATTTTCCGGGTCAATATGCATCATGGGCGTTATAGCATCGGCGGAATCCTCGGCGGTATGTTCGACGTCCGACATGCGGGTCGTATAACCGGATTTCATGTGCGGCTGACTCATCAGGGCCTTAGAGAAGCGAGCCTGTGCGGCGGTAATCTTCGGGCTGTCGAATCCGATGAGAACCGGCACCCACCAGCGCCACATTTCACAGTCGTCGCCCCAGCCGCCGCCGTACTGCCCGTCTTCCCGCATACGGTTATCGATCCACCATTCGATGATATCGGCCAGGCGCTGGAGCCCTTCACGCTGATAAACCGCCCATTCAGGCGCGCCGGGCATCGCTTCGTAGTGCTTGTAAGGCCCGGTCGGATGTCCGAGGTACATCCGGGCAATCTTATTTTCGGGGAACGCCCCGGCGTATTTCTCGAAGAATCCACGTGCTATGGCAAAAAATTCACGGCGCCGTTCCGGAATGCTCCAGACACCACCGGATTCCATAGTATACCAGATGACCATCCGGCCGCGATACAACCAGGTCAGCGGGTAGAGTACGGACGTCTCGGCAATCTTAAAATCGAAGTCCTTGTTACGTTTTACCTGACCGCCAAAATAGTCCAGCCGTTTTTCGTTCAGCCAGCGTTCGATCTGTGTAATGAGCTTATCAAGGTCGCCCTTGAGGGATGCATCCAGGCCCGTTTGTTGCCGGAGTTGTTTTAGATAATCCAGACGCACTTTATCGCTGTTTGTGTTGCCTGCCTGTTGAATAAGGGCCCGAACCGAGTCATTATTTGCCTGAGCCTGCGCTGCGCAGAGCAGAACAGCCAATCCCGCCGCGAGCCACACAACTGCTGCCGGCCATGAGTTTCTGCGTCGTTCAATGTTGCTGTTTTGCGTCATTTTATTCCTTCCGAAATTGTTCATCGAGATGCTATATATATGCCCAATGCTTAATTGTCAATACGCGTCTGAGGATGTCAATTGATATTCACTTGTTGTTACCGACTAATTTGTTATACTTTGCAATTATAAGTACTGGCTTTGCATCGTTAGAACAAGAGCAAGGAGATTTTGCTATGCGTAATCCAATAAGTCGTCGTGATTTTCTTTGTATGGCAGCCGGTGGAGCTGTATTATCCGTTCTGCAACCGTCAATTTCTCTCGCCCGGGAACGTTCGAATAGTCGCCGCAAAATGAACGTGCTTTTTATCGCCGTGGACGACCTTCGGCCGCAGTTGGGCTGCTATGGGCAGAAACAGATTATCTCGCCTAATATCGACCGCCTGGCCACCCGCGGTCTTCTCTTTGAACGGGCGTACTGCCAGCAGGCGGTCTGCGCGCCATCGCGGGCCGTCGTACTGAGCGGCGTGAGACCGGATACCTCCAAAATCTATGACCTAAATACACCGCTCCGCAAAGCCATGCCGGATGTGCTGAGCCTGCCGCAGCACTTCAAGAACAACGGCTACGAAACAATCTCTATCGGCAAAATCTACCATCATCCCAAAGACGACCGGCAGGGCTGGACTGCCGAGCCTTATCGCGCGGGGACTTTCCCGAAAGGTGCCTGGAAGGGGCGAGGCTATCTTTCCAAAGAGGCCATTGCTCAGGTGGAGAAATACAACAAGGCCAATCCCAAGATGCAGGGCAGAGGCCCGGCGTTCGAGGCCGCCGACGTTGCGGATAATGCCTATCCTGACGGCGCCAACGCAGACCACGCAATCAAGGAATTTAACCGATTAAAGGACAAACCTTTCTTTCTTGCTATGGGTCTTTACAAACCACACCTGCCGTTCAACTCGCCAAAGAAGTATTGGAATATGTATAAGCCCGAAGATATCAAGCTGGCCAACAATCCTTTTATTCCAAAGAACGCCCCGACCTATGCGACGACCAACTGGGGCGAACTGCGTAATTACTATGGCATTCCCAAGAAAGGCCCCTGCTCCGATGAGTTAGCACGGCAACTAATCCACGGCTATTATGCCTGCGTTTCTTATATCGATGTCCAGATCGGCCGGCTGCTCGATGAGCTTGACCGGCTCAATCTCAGCGACAAAACCGTGATAATCCTCTGGGGCGACCACGGCTGGAAACTCGGCGAGCATGCCGGCTGGAGCAAGCATACGAACTTCGAGCTCGATACGCATGTGCCGATGATTCTAAGCGTTCCGGGTATGAAAACCACCGGCAGGCGCACGCGGGCCCTGACCGAGTACGTCGATATCTATCCGACTCTCTGCCAGGCGTGCGACCTGAAAATCCCCTCTCACCTGGAAGGTCGCAGCATGATGCCGCTTGTCGACAATCCGCAGCGCCCCTGGAAAAAAGCCGCCTTCAGCCAGTATCCGAGAGGCAGAATAATGGGCTATACCATGCGTACCGAACGCTTCCGTTATACCGAGTGGCAGGACCGAAAAACGGGCAAATTGATGGCCCGAGAATTATACGATCACGAGAAGGATCCGCAGGAAAATGTCAACGCCGCAGCTCAACCGGAACATGAACACGACATTAAGCGTTTGGCCGGCATGTTAAAAAAAGGCTGGCGCGCCGCCCAGGATGTAGACTAAAATCCGCTACGACTTTGACTCGGATTCCGAAGGCTTATCCAGCACCTTGATCCGGGCGTTGCGAATTCGGACTTGCTCGTTGCCGCGGCTTAATTCCTGAAAGCCAATGTGTCCGGTTCGCGGGCGGTCTTTGACGGCCGGGGCGGGCTGGCCGTTATGCCGCAGTACCAACTGGTCCTGTTCGTTCAAGTCCAGATCGTGAATAACCACGCCGTTGAGAGTAACGTGCAGACGGGATCCCTTGAGGGAAATCACATAACTGTTCCATTCGGTGGGCTTATAAACCTGCTTGAGCGGCGCTATGGCACGGTAGATGCCGCCGGTCAGCTCCGAATCCTTGGCGCTGGTGTTGTATCGGTAATCGGCCATCTGCAATTCCATTCCATCGAAGGCCGGATCACCGAACAGCGGAGCCCGCAGCGCACAGCCGCTGTTGCCGAGCGGCCCCAGCTTGAAATCGAACTTCAGGATGAAGTTGCTATACCGGCGTTTGCTGATTAGCCATGTGCCCCTTGTGCTCCCTTTCAGAATGCCGTCCTTCACAGTCCATTTGACCGACGGCTCGGCAGGCTTGCTCACGTCGCTCCAGGTCCGCACCAGCCAGCCTTCCGGCACACCGTTTTTCGGAAAGAGCCGAACGAAACCCTTTTCCTTCGGTTTGTCCTCGGCCATAATTGTAATAGCCGCCAATACGACGACTACCATCCCTAAAAGACATTTTCCCCTTGTCATGTTCGAGTCTCCTATAAAGTTAAAGAATTGTTTTTGTATTTACTGAATTGTTATATAAAATCCATTTTGATCAATCAAGGAATCTCTTTTTTTTGAAGCAGGTGGGATTTGAAATCCGTTCGGAGGAATTTATCATGAGCATGATCAAAATGGCTCGGAGTAAGTTTTGAGGAATTTGAAGAGATAAATGCCACCGCTCAGCCGGAATACGAAAGCGACATTCGGCGGCTGGCTGGCATGTCAAAAGAGGATGGCGAGCCGCTCTGCCGCAGTAGGGGCGGACCCACGTAGCTGACCTGTGGTGTTGACAATGACAGGTCGGGGCAACCACACAGGATTGCCCCGACCGTGTCAATGGCACGACTATATGTTGTTGGCTTGCGCTTTTTCCTTTTGCTTCTGTCTCTTCAGTCGTTCCTGTTCTTTGATCTTCGGGATGATGTTCTCGAATACGGATTTGGTTTCAAGCATGTGTTCTTTCGGCATCACGATCTGAAACGCCAAGTTGCCCGCTTCGGTAGTTCGTCCGGCAAAAGCGATGTTGCTTTCGGTCGGTATGTCAAGCTCCGGCATGTCTACCTCCTCGATGGCGGCTATAAAACCGGCGACCATCTCCATATAACGGACAAAATTGAAAGTGCCGACAACATCGGCCTTGTCACCGTTACCGAGCACCTCTAGCGCAGCCTTCATCTGTGACCCGACTTGTTTGGGGCCGCCGGCCCTGACCTGGTCGATCAACTCACGGATTGTCTCGTCGGCATCGCTGCCAAGAGTATAAATGCAGTGGCCTTTCTCAAAAGCCCAACAGTAATCTATACCGTCGCCGAATATCATCTCGAACATCTGGGCCTGCATCGTGTCGTCGCCGCTCGTCTTGAATGCCACTTTAGCGGCACTGATTTTTACACCTTTGTAGGTGCCGGCATCGTCGTCGATCTCGACATCCATTTCCATACCGAAGCCTTTGTACAGATCGGCAAGCATCTCTCCTTCGTTCATCAATTTCAATTCCTTTTGGAGCACTTCCTCGAACACCGCCTGGTCCTTGACCTCAATGACATACTTGCCCATAAACGGGGGCGAGTCATCAGTGCCGACATCAAAAGTTATGGCCATCGAATCACCCATTGCATCGATACCTCTGGTCAACATTTCCTGCAATTCTTCGAAGTCCGCCTCTGGTATCCCACCGGGTATCATTTCACCAACAAGCTTCATGAGCCCGATATATGTAGTCTTGAGATTCTTGCGG
>DQCG01000690.1 GCA_003533825.1 Phycisphaerales bacterium | reverse complement strand
TGGGTTGGCATCAATATTACCACTACCCCAGTTGAGAGTACAGTCATCACCCACATATATATTGGTATCCCAATCGCCGATGTCGCTGTAGTTCACGTCCATTGTGGAAGGATACTCTCTTCCCCTATCGTCAATGTACTTGCCTACATATATTTCATTAACCTGTGTTGCTGCGTCGCCCCAAAAAATGCAGTTCATAAGGTTCACATCGCTTCCTTCGCTGTACATCCCGCCGCCATAGGCGCCGGCCCAGTTGCTGCTAACCGTGCAATTGTTGAGTATTGGACTACTTTGCCGGTTATACAAACCGCCGCCATTCTCGATCGCCACGTTGCCGCTGAAAGTGCAGTTAGTCAGCGTTGCGCTGCTAAAGTAAGATTCGTGCATTCCACCGCCATTCTCGCCAGCTAAGTTACCCGTGAACAGGCAGCCGATCAGCGCGGGACTACCTATGTACGTATGTATTCCACCCCCATTCTTGCCAGACTTATTACCGGTGAACATGCAATTATACAACGTTGGGCTGACTTGATCGTTGTTTACCCCAGCGCCATTCAGGGCAGCCCAATTGTTACTGAAGGAGCAATTGATAAGCACCGGCTTACTGTCTCTCCGGTTATGCATTCCGCCGCCACCTTTACCGCCACTACGACCTTCAGCACAGTTCCCTTCAAATATGCAATCAGTCACCAAGGGGCTACTGATGTAGTTTTGCATTCCCCCTCCTGCCCCAAAGTATCCGGTAGCACTGTTACCGATGAATGTGCAGACGGCTACAGTAGGACAGCTAACACTATTTCTCATTCCTCCTCCTATGTGTGCTGAATTCTCAATAAATTTACACTGGATTACGGTCGGTTGAGTACCGTAATTACACTTGTGATTATGAATTCCACCGCCAGCTCTACCAGCAGAGTTACCACTGAATGTACAGTTGGCCAATATTGGGCCACTTTTTTCATTCATCATTCCGCCCCCGTCTGTGCCGGCCGAGTTCTCCTCGAAGACACATTTTGTTAGAGTCGGGTTGCTGTTGGAGCTATTGTAGATAGCTCCACCTACACTTGCAGAGTTCGACTTGAAGGTACAAAATATCAGTCTCGGATTGCTGCCGGAGTAATTGTTAATACCACCACCGTTATATCCGTGGTTATCGCTTAATTTACAATGAATAAGAGATGAATCGCTATTGTTATTGAAGATGCCACCACCACCATAATATCCTGCCGTGTTGCGCCTTATGGCACAGAATCTGATGAATGGACTGCTGTTTTCGCAGTAGACTCCACCGCCCACAGAGTGTTCCACACCACCGATAGTTTCTGTGGGACCATAACCATTTCTTATCGTTAAGCCCTCGAGGACCGAATTTGGCCCCTCGAAATGACGGAATGAGAAGCCTCGATGAGGCTCTTCTTCTGTCCCGTTGCAATCGATAACCGTTGCGGCCACAATGTTTGGGTCATTTGGGTCAATGCTACGAACGGTGATGGCTTTGCCATTATATTCAATATCACGATTGCCGGCACCGGTATATGTGCCGGGCTGAACTTCGATAATATCGCCATCGTTTGAAACGTCGATTGCGGCTTGGATGTTACTGAAATCCGCAGGGCCATCGTCGTCAACAGTGATTATTTTGGCTTGGCAGGCAATGACGAAAAAAAGCCATATAAAGACAAGAATTGTCTTTTTCATAGTGCGTACCTCCATCGTTAAAAGATTGCTTGACAACAATTATATACTTTTTGCAGCAGCCACGCAAGCGTTTTTTTTGAATTTTTACGCCGGCTATAGTGAGATAGACAAAAGCGAAAACGCGATACCCTGCCCTGACGATGGTGATATTAGAGAGGAATTTCCAAAGTCTGTTTTGAGCGGCGTGCGGATTATTTCCTGGTTTACATCTTTGCAGGAATAATATAGGATTTAGCGTTGCTTTTTAAAGACTTATAGAAAACGGTTGAAAGAAAAGGATAAGCTATGGTTTGGCCAGGTGATGTCTTCGGTATAGTGTTGGCCGTCGTGCTGGGTGCGGCAATCGGTGTTGAGAGGGAATTCAGCGGTAAAGCAGCAGGACTTCGTACGAACATCTTAATCTGCCTCGGCGCAGCGGTCTTTACCATAATTTCCAAACGAATGGCCGGCGAAAACGAGGCACTTACAAGAATAGCCGCTCAAGTTGTTACCGGTGTGGGTTTTCTCGGTGCCGGTGCCATCATCCAGGACAGGGGCGGCGTGCACGGCCTGACAACCGCGGCGACTATCTGGCTCGTTTCAAGTATCGGCATGGCCTGCGGTGGGCGTTTCTATCAACTGGCAATCGTATCAACTCTTATTGCAATCCTCGTNNAAGCTGAAAAACTCGCAGAAAAAGCCGGATTAAAGAGCGATAACCGGACAACATACGTTCGAATATTGAGGCCCGGCGGCGATAACGGCTTTGACCCGCGCTGGTGTAATGGGGGATTTGTTCTTGGCGCTTTTGGGGGATAACGGTACAATCTGTACAAATTTAATCGTCGAAAGTTTGCTTTTATAGCTTTGATGAACTAACTATTAATAATGTGAAATATAGCTGTATATTTTGGAGGTAAAAATGATGCAATTCCTGAAGGGAAAAGATGTTCACTCATGTCCTAAGTATGGCAAGTCTCGAAAGACGAATGGGAAATACCGCTGGGTAAAATGGATTTTTCCGCTCGCTGGTCTGGTTTCGCTGATATGGTTTCTGATTCGCGTTATCCCCAAGCCGTCGCGAGCCTTCTATCCGTGCCAGCGAGTCGCTTTTCCGTTAGCTTCGGGATTTATCGCTTCGCTGCTGGGGTTCGGGGCTTCGGCACTGGCCTTTAAAAAGGCTAAACTCAACTTTGCTCGCCGGAGGTATATCATGGGCCTGGTGTGCGCAGTCTTGAGCGTAACGGCAATATGGATAGCGATGACCGTGACAGCGGAGAAATCAGTTCTTGCCGAGCCGCAACCTGTGAATGAACCTATAGGAACTGCCAAGGGAATTAATCCCGGCCGTGTCGTCTGGGTGCACGATCCGGATGCGACGGACTGGGATGGCCCCGGCGATGGGCATCCGTGGCAGGCGGAACATTCGGACCCCGAGCGCGTCCGCGAAATGGTATCCCGGGCGATCCGCGAGCTGACCGGGGCTGCAAGTGACACCGAGGCGTGGGACAAGCTCTTCAGGTATTTCAATAAATCCCGCGGCAAAGGCAACGTCGGGTACAAGACCGGCGAGAAGATTGTTATCAAGGTCAATTTCGTCGGATTCATCTTCACGCACGGCGGCGTTAATCCGGAAAACTACAATCTGGAAACCAAGAAAGATTACATGAGTACATCGCCGCAAATGCTTGTCGCCCTGGTGCGGCAGCTCGTTGAGAAAGTCGGCGTCAGGCAATCCGATGTCGCGATATGCGACAGTCTTGCGTATTTTGCCAACGAGTATGCGGACATTATCCACAAGGAATTTCCGGATGTTCGATGCCTGGACCGGGGCGGCAAGTTCGGCCGGATAAAAATGAAGACGTCTTCTGTGCCGCTGTACTGGAGCTGCAACCCCGAAGGATTCAAACAGGACTACGTTCCCGCTTCCTTTGCCGAGGCGAAGTACCTGATCAACTTCGCAAATCTCAAGGCCCACTCAGGCTCGGGCGTGACACTCACGGCAAAGAATCATTACGGCTCCCTAATCCGCTGGCCGGTGGAAAAAGGCTACTTCGACTTGCATAAAGGTGCCTTTTCCAGGCAGGTGGGAATATACAGAAACCTGGTTGACCTTATAGGTCATTCGCATCTCGGCGGTAAAACCGTGCTGTACCTGGTTGACGGATTGTACTGTGGAATCCATCCCGTGGATATGAACAGAGGGCCAAGAAAATGGAAATCGCCGCCGTTCAACGGCGACTGGACTTCCAGCCTTCTGGCTTCACAGGATCCGGTAGCGATAGATTCGGTCGGCTTCGATCTTCTTCACGCCGAATACGAAGACCATCCGCGCAAGCCCGGAGTGGATGACTTTCTGCACGAGGCGGCCCGGGCGGGCAATCCGCCCTCCGGGACATTCTATGACCCGGATCATGCCGGCAACGTCAAGAGGCTGGCGAGTCTCGGCGTCCACGAGCATTGGAATAATCCGCAGGAGAAGAAATATTCACGCAATCTGGGAGAAAGCAAGGGCATCGAGCTGATAGCGGTGACACCTGCGAGCAGTGTAAAGCAAGGCATTATCGCACCGGGAGCGAAAGTAAAAAAACTCGCCGACGGCTTCAAGTTTACCGAGGGCCCCGCCGTAGATGCCAAAGGAAACGTGCTCTTTACCGATCAGCCGAATGATAAAATTCACAAATGGTCTATAGACGGCAAGCTTTCGACGTGGCACGATAGTCCCGGCAGAGCCAACGGCTTGTACTTCGACAAGCGCGGGAACCTGCTGGCCTGTGCGGACATGGATAACCAGCTCTGGTCGATCGATACCGGCGGCAAGGTGACCGTGCTCGTAAAAGACTATAAGGGCAAACTGCTCAACGGCCCGAACGATTTGTGGGAGGATCCCAAGGGCGGCATTTACTTCACAGATCCGCTCTACAAAAGGCCATACTGGACACGCGATCCGGCGATGAAGCAGGACGGCCAGCACGTCTATTATCTGACGCTCGGCCGAAGAAAACTTCTCCGGGTGACAAACGACTTGGTTCAGCCTAATGGTATCATTGGAACACCCGACGGCAAATTGCTTTATGTCGCCGATATCGGCGACCGAAAGACGTATGTTTATAAAATCGAGGCGGACGGTACGCTGTCGGGCAAAAAGCTGTTCTGCTCGATGGGCTCGGACGGCATGACTATCGACAACGAGGGCAACATTTACCTGACCGGCCGGGGCGTTACGGTCTT
>DQCG01000297.1 GCA_003533825.1 Phycisphaerales bacterium | reverse complement strand
TCTCATGCCGACGTAAGAACGCCCGAGAAGGTACGCCGTGAAAACATCCTTCCAGTCGAGCCCGATCGCATCTGTAAACTTATTCTGTTTGTCCTGCTGCGTTTCTCCCGTGCCGCGCACGTCCACGGCCAGCACGCACTTGCCGGCTTTGACCATCGCCTCGATCGGCCCGCCCGGCACAGTAACTGCGGCCTTGCCCTGTTCGTGAATGTATAAGACCAGGCCTCGGGGCGGCGCCGGCTTGTTCGCATTCGTACCGGGGACAAACATCAATGCCGGTAGATAGATACCGTCCTCCGGCATCAAAATCATCTTCCTTATCTGATAACCGTTCCGTTCAATGGTGTCGTATCTAACGACTTCGGGTTTCGGAAGCTCCTTGAGCTTGCGTATACCAGCGGTCTGGCGCACCCGGTCCAGCAGGCCGGCCTGGTTCCCGGAAGCCCAAAGCTCTTTACGGTGTTTGGCCAAATCCTTCTCCAGGTCCCGGTTCAGGTCGTATGTTGACCGTGCGCCCTCCAGCTTCATCACCTGGCCGGCCGGGGCGCACTGGAGTTCGTCGTCTTCGAGCAGTTTGATTTCCGGCTCGATAATCGGCTCGTCTCTCTTGAGCAGCCATCGCGACATCCACCGCACGACACCCTGTCTTTGGATATGATTGTAATTGTGCCCGGCGTCGTTTTCCAGGAGCTCTATACGTTCGGCGAACTCCATACGCGTGTAGAGCCTTTTTGCATATCGGAACGAATTCCACACTCCTGTGATGTCGAAGAAATCCCCCGTCGCGGCACAAATCAATATCGGCGTCGGAGCCCGCATCATCAGGTAGTCGGCGTGGTCCATCCCGAATTCGAGCTGGCCGTAGATGTTCTGCTCGGCGTCCTGCGGGCCGATTGTGTCCAGCAGACGCTCGAAGCCGGTAATATAGCAGCTCGGCGCCGCGGCAACGATACGCTCATCCAGCGACATCAGGTACGACGTCTGCGTGCCACCGCCGCTGTTGCCGGTACAGCCGATGCGCTTCGGATCGACCTCGGGATGCGATTGCAGGTAGTCGATGGCTCTCATGCCGTCCCAAATTTCGAATCGCGCGGTGTTACGGCCGAGAAGAATGCTGCCGACGCCAAGCATCGTGTGTGCTCTTGTACCGGCGAGTTTGGGCAGTTGCGAAAGCATCTGGCTTCGCTCGCCCTGGTCGATCGGATCGAAAACCAGCCCGGCCATTCCGTTAAGGGCCAGCAATGCACCCATGGTTTGATAGGCTTCGGAGGCCTTGCCGTTGGCGCTGTGGCCGCAGGGTACCAGCACGCCCGGATAGGGGGGCTTATATTTGCCGGTATCGGGCAAAAACAATAAGGCGGTGACATGATGATTCGGCTGGCTTTCGAAGATAACTTTTTCCGCCCTATAACCGTCGCGCTGAATCACTCCCGTTACCTGGGGATTCAGCGGCGTTCGTTCGGGCAGGCCGCCGATGGCTTCAAGAAATTCCTTGCGAAGACGCTTTTGATATTCAGCTATCTGCTCAGGCGTTTTGCGCTGCTCGTATTGCGCCTTCCAATCCTCGAACTTCTGTCCGGCCAGCCGCCGCAAGTAATGACTCATCATGTTGCCCGGCACCATATCATCGATTTTCTCAGGCAAAACGATGAGGTTTTCATCAGCCGCAGCGGCAACGCCGAGCATCATACCCAGACACACAACCATGGAAACTACTCTTTGTCGATTCATATCTGATCCTGTATTAAATTTAGAAAATGGTTTCGTTTAATTATCTTCAAAAGTTGATGATAGCAAAATAGCCGGAATGAATAAATCGATTTCTATATTTTTCTGCCGCTTTGTCAGTCCTTGCTTACTTGCCGATACAAAACCGGTTGAATATCTGTCCCAATATCTGCTCATCGATATTGACGGCGGCAGGCTGTTCGATATCAGAGACAGCCTGGTATGCGGCCCGGAGCATCATTGCGGCGACCTCGTCATTGCCGGCGTTCAATTCGTCGACCGATTCGCCAATCTGCTCAATCGCCTCGGTCACGGCCTTTCTATGCCGGGCCGTAAGGGCGATCGGAGCCACTTGCGGAATCTCGAATTTTTCAGTCAATTTCTGGTTAATTATCTCTCGCAAAAACTCTATTCCGGCGCCCGTTTCAACTGAGACGGATAAAAAGTCTGCTGAGAATAATTCATTTAGCCCGGCAAGATGGCAGGCCAAAGTCCGCTTCGGGAGCAAATCGCATTTTGTCGCAACCGGCACGAGACATTTCGGCTCGATGAGCTTTCGGATAGCCGTATCGTCAGACCAGTCGTCTTTTGATGCGTCAACACAGAAAACGACTACGTTGCTGTTTTTAAGTGCTTCGATTGCCGCCTGCTGTGCCAGTTCATCGAGGATGTCCTCGGCTTCCATCAGAAGGCCTGCGCAATCGAACAGCACGCACCTGCAATGCTGCAAATTGCAGATGCCGCTCAGGACATCTCTTGTGGTTTTGTGCTGGTGTGATACGATGCTTCTCTCTTTGCCGAGCAGCTTGTTGAGCAGGCTGCTTTTTCCGGCGTTCGGTGCTCCGGCAATCCCCACCGCAGGCAGGTCGATCACCGATTCATAACGAATACTGCCGGAAAGCAACTGTTCGAGCTGGTCCTTTATCGCGGCAAGCCTCTTAACAGCTTTGTCCCGGGTGATAAACTCGATGTCCTCGCCGCTGAAATCCAGACCTGCTTCGATGAGGCTGAGCAGGTCCATCAGGCCGGCTTGCAGCTTTGCGGTGGTTTTGCCCAAATCCCCGCTCAGCAGTTTTTCGGCGGCGGCCAGTTGATATTCGTTGGAGCTGACGATAATCTCGTTTACCGCCTCGGCCTGGGCAAGGCCGAGCTTGCCGTTCAGATATGCCCGCGCGGTGAATTCGCCCGGCTCTGCCATCCGAAGGCCTTTATCCAACAGATTGCTCAACAGGGTCTCGGTAACCGCAAAGTTTGTGTAAGCGTGGATCTCGGCGACATCTTCGCCGGTATAAGAATTAGGTGTACGGAACAAGTACAGTTGTGCATCGATTTTGAGTTCGTCATCGACAGTTAAATCGACGTGCCTCGTCTTCGCTCGGCATGAAGACTCTTCACCCTGAGCGGAGTCGAAGGGTGGGCTGATGCCCACTCTGCAAACCTGCGTGCAAACTTCGATTGTTTCCGGCCCGGTAATGCGAACGATAACTCTTTGATCGGAGGTCGGAGAGCTGACGGCCACGATGGTGTTGCTAATATCGTATCTCGTATCTCGCATCTCGTTTTTCTCTTCACACCTGGCGAGTTACGCTTAACGATTAAGTCTTGAAGAACGGCTTGGGTTTCTTCTTTTTGACTTTTCCGCCGGTTTTACTCGTCGCGGCGACAAGTCCCTTTGATTCGGCCTCTTTTTTTTCCCGAATGTGCTTGCGAATAACGTGCTGCTCGATGACGCCCGCGAAGGTGCTCGCCATAATATACAGACTTACGCCGGATGGAGCCTTGTATAGCATGAGTGGGAACAGCAGAGGCATCATGATCTTCATCATTTTCTGCTGCTGGGCCATTTGCGGATTCGTCGAGGCATTTGCATGGGTAGGCATCAGTTGCTGTTGCAGGTAAAACGCCACGCCCATCAGAATCGGCAGCAGGTTCAGCGATTCTATCTTCCAGCCCAGCAAGGGCACGGTCAACGTTGAGAACCTGATAAGGGCATCCGGCATCGAAAGGTCGGTAATCCAAAACGGCAGAAATGCGGCACCTCGCAGATCGATACTGGTATATACCGCGCTCCATAAAGCGATCCAGATGGGCATCTGCACCATCATCGGCAGAAATCCCATAATCGGTGATGCTCCCTGTTCCCGGTAGAGCGCCATCATCTGTTTGTTCATCTCAGCTTTGTTGTTGGCGTATTTTTTCTTTATCTCTTCGGCCTTCGGAGCCAGCGTGCTCATCTTGCTCATAGAGACCTGGCTCTTTTTGGTAATAGGGTGCATAACGAGCCGCATCAGAAATACTAATATGATGATGACCACGCCGTAGTTGCCTATAAAGCCGTACATCCATTTCATCAGCGCCAGTATCCCGAACGCCAGTGGTTTTATAATATTTGACGGGCAGCAACAGCCCATAAATTCTATCGTCTGGAAAAAACCATAGTTTTTATACAGCGGATTTTTGTCGAAAAGACTCTTGTCTTTGGGACCAAGATATAGCTGGAATTTGTACGTCTTTGAACTGTCGGCCTGACCCGTCTCGGCCAGCGTATTTGAGGCAATCTTGAAGTCGAATCCTATCGTTTCATCGCCGGTATCGGCTTTTTTGTCCCCATCGGGATTATGGAACCGGCCGGTTTTA
>DQCG01000056.1 GCA_003533825.1 Phycisphaerales bacterium | reverse complement strand
GTTTCCTTTGAAGCTGGTCGAGATTATTTTCAGCGATGTGATAAGAGAAAACGGCCAGGTTAATCTGTATGACGATGATATGAGGAAACTTGCCTATATTGCGGGGCATCTGACACACATCGCCGCCGACCAGATCATCCACCCCGTCGTCAACAGCGTCGCCGGGCCTTACTACCGCGAGGGCCGGAATCGCAAAAAACACCGTGAGTGCGAGGTTTTTCAGGATTATTTCCTGTACGAGGAGGTCTATCGCCTGGAGGAAAAGAGCGGCACGAAATACAACTTTTTCAAGCAGGATTTCCGAAGCTGGACGGACTGCGTCCGGGGAATCACCACAAGAAACACCGAAGAATGGTTCCGTTACTTTTTGCAGCGGGGATTTGTGGAAACCTACAGTTCATGCCCATCCGAGCAGGGAATCGAGAACTCCGTCGATAACCTGCTGCTGACACTGCGGGCATGCCGGCAAATGGGACCATATAAAAAGGCGGACAAAGAATATCGCAAGGACAAAGAGAATTCCAAGATGTATCGGGAATATATAAAGGAAATAGGCTACATCAAGTATTACCGGCTGGCGGTGGAATTGGCGGTCATTTATCTTATCGCATTGTACGAGGTATATTTTGTACTCAAAAAGGGAAAAGATTTTACCGACCGGCATAAAAAACGGTTTCTTAGCATCGTAAGTGATGCAGATTTATCCTGCCCCCTGAAGCAGAAGATATTCGAGAAAGCATGTGCCGCACTGCGAAACAAATCTAACATGACGGCGGGAATCAAAACGCACTCCTCCAGCCTATTGACAAAAACGAAATTCGTCACTTCGACACGCATTTTCAAAGCTAAAAGTGACAGAGAACTATTAAAAGCGTAACATGGATGGTTCAGCTATACAGACAAATATAGATTACACTATGAAAACGCAGCACTGTAGGATATAATTAATTGATGGATATATCTATCGTTATACCGGCATTTGAGGAAAGCAAAAAGGTCGCTCGTGATGTAACCGAGGCGGCTGGTTTTTTAGAAGCCCACCAATTTGCCGGCCAGATCATCGTCGTCGACGACGGCAGCAAGGACAATACCGCCGAAGTTGCAGAAAATGTCCAAGTCTCAACCAATACAAAACTTCAAGTAATCCGCTACGAAACACACCGGGGCAAAGGCTACGCCGTCCGCACGGGTATAAAGCATTCAAGCGGCCAATATGTGATGTTCGCCGACAGCGGCTCGTGCGTGCCATACGAAGATACGCTGCGGGGGCTTGAGCTGCTGAAAAGCGATGCGTGCGATATAGCGCACGGCTCGAGGAAAATGCGGGAATGTCATATTGAAAGAACGCAGAGCCTGTACCGCCGCATCTGCTCGAGGATATTCCACTGGTTCGTCATCCACGATATGAAAATCCCCGCCGAGTTCACCGACACTCAATGCGGCTTTAAGATGTACAAAGGCGACGTCGCTCGGCACCTGTACGGCGAGGCCATCACCGACGGATTCTCATTCGATATAGAAATCATCATGCGGGCACAAAAAGAAGGCTACCGTATCAGGGAATTTCCCATCGACTGGACCTGCGACCGTGACAGCCGGCTGTCGCCGACACGCAGCTCCTGGCACGTCCTCTCCGAACTGCTCAAAATCAGGCGAACGTTGAGAGATTGACTATTGTCTATTGACTATTGACTATTGACTAATGAAAGGCAAGCTCGATGCTCGTCGAGAATCAAGAGTCCGGAATCAAAAATCGAGAATCGAATCCCACGGCCCGAAACGCAGAATCTTCTCTTGGTCAGTGCTCTTGTCCGGCCATTCAAGGATAATCATCGCCAGGTAGTTCGGATGCGATGAACAATACCTCTCGATTTCATCGGGGCTCATAATCATAAATGCCGTCGAGAGGGCGTCACCGGTTGCAGCGTCGGGAGCCGAAGACCAGGCGGCAAGCCTGCCCTCGACGGCTCGGGCAGTGCGCGGATCAATTATGTGTCCGCCCTTCTGCACCCCGGAGCCGCTCAGGGCTGCCTTTTGTAAAAACGGGCGGGCCAGTATCTCTTTTTTCCCGGCCGGATTAGTCATGGTCAGAGGCCAGCCCTTTTGTGACGAGGCCATCCTGGCCTCGTGTTTCGCGGGATGTGTCGAGGGCGTCCCGCCCTCGAATCGCGGGCAGGATGCCCGCGACACAGGAGCATCAAGGGCCAGAACCGAGCTGTAACCGCCGGAAATCAGAGCGACATCGATACTCCATTCCCGCAGAAGCTCTGCCACACGGTCGACAGCGTAGCCCTTGCCGATGCCGCCGAGATCTACCTGAACGGGATTGGCTGACAACTCAACAGTATGTTCAGCCTCGTTTAGTTGCAGGAGATTCGTGCCGGTATGCAATCGGGCAAGATCTATCTGGCCCGGCGAAGGATTGCGCGGTGTACCGTCATCGTTACGCCAGCATTTCAACAGAGTGCCGATTGTGATATCGAATGCTCCATTGGTCTGCCCGTAAATTCGCTCGGCAACCTTCAGGCACTCAAATGTATCCAGACCAAGCTGCAAAGGTTGATTGGCAGGCAGACTGTTTATTCGGGCGACATCACTGTTTTCTAAGAACCGGCTCAACTCGCATTCGAGTCGATCCACCTCATCGAAAGCCGCTACCGCAGCCTGACTAGCATAACGCTCATCCTCGTGCACAATGATGACCTCGAAGGTGGTCGCCATCGCCTCGTGCGAAAAACGCTTCATCCCGTCAATCGAGCTGCAATTGCTGTTGACAAAGCAAGTTTCCTGGAGCGGTTCGGTCATTTCATGCTTTCTATCGCTCCCATTTTGCGATCTGTTTGCAAAATGGAGTCCTCTATCGATGCCTGTGCCTGCTGCTGATAGAAGTAGTTCCACACATCCGTTCTTACGAAGCCAAGTAATTTTATCTTCGGTCGCAGCCACATATAGTAAGGCTTATCAAATAAAAACAAGTACATTTGGCGCTCTTCGAGCGGTGTCAAATTATAAAGCTTGTTCGTCAGTGAAGCCTCGACCTCGGGCAATGCAATTATCAGCGGCGCAGAAGGTGTATTTACATCCACCTGGTCCCACCAACCGATAATTCCTGGCCCGAATCGCCGGAAGTACCAGGGCAGCGGCCAATAGTCTTTGCCGGGGCAGATCACCTGAATGTGCATCTTCACCTTGTCCGGGTTTTCCTGATTCATCTTTTCCATTGCCCGGGCCATTTCTTCGACACGCTGCACAACGGTAAAGACTTCCGTCGTCGGGTGAGCATAAACATACGGATTTCGACTATCGGCATAATACCTGTAACTGCACCGATAAGCCTGCCATGTCAGGTGGGCGGAGGCGTCGAATAACAAACAGAGAATAATCAAACGCGGCAAAACATTGGGCAGCAGCTTTACCAGAACTACCGCCCCGACGCCGGCCAGCAGAATCATGCCGTGCAGGAATCCCAAAACGCACCAGGGCGTTTTATACGGGATCGCGGAATAAATGACGGTCAAAATTAGCGTGTAAAAAGCAATAAATCTGAGTAGTTGAATATTGACGGAGGCCGGCCCTTTTCTCAGCATCGCAGCGACGAAACCAACCGCGGCTAAAAAGACGATTATCGCCTCGGTCCAGATGGGCCCGCCGCCGTACCGGGAATAAATAAGCATTTTGAGGTAGTAATGCCATGGGTGGTCATGCAGGTTGCTGCCCCCGGCGCGGTTGAAATAAGTCGCATACGTTCGAATCGAATCAAGAATGCCGCCGGGATTGGACAAAAAAGATGAAAAAAACAGGGCCGAGACAATTACACCGGCAGCAAAACCGGCGATAAGATGCGATGGTTTTACG
>DQCG01000005.1 GCA_003533825.1 Phycisphaerales bacterium | reverse complement strand
TAAGTAGCTTTATTCTTTCCTGCTGAATCATTACTTTAAATCATATACAAACACATCCGCCAATGAAATCAAATTGTTTGACAAAATGCGGCCTTTTAATATAGTTGGCTGTAAGTGAATATAAGGAACTTTCGAAGTTAGGAGACCAAACGATGAACGAGGCGAAGATTTCAATTGTTGTGCGATTAAGGGCGTTTGTTTTGTCTGCGAAGTGGGTGGCAATTTTGGCGATTCTCGCCGTGTTTACGGTGATATTAAGCTCCTGTGCGACCGGCGGCGATTCATCCCGGTCGTCGGGGCAAGGAATCCCTGTCATCTTCGATACCGACATCTGCGACGACATCGATGACACCTGGGCGCTGGCCTTACTGCTGCAATCGCCCGAGTTAGATGTTAAACTGATTACAACGGCAGTACGTAACACTCCATCAAAGGCAAAAGTTGTGGCCAAATTTTTAGAAACCGTCGGCAGGACGGATATTCCCATTGGCATAGGTGTTCAGCATAATAACGCCGGCCATAGGCAGCAAGCATGGGTAGAAGATTACGAGCTCTCATCGTATCCCGGCAAGATTTACCAGGACGGTGTACAGGCTTTGATCGATACGATTATGAAATCCCGCAGGACGGTCAAAGTGGTCGCCGTCGGCCCGCTGCCAAATATCGCCGCAGCGCTCGAGCGCGAGCCGAAGATTGCTAAGAAGGCCGAATTTGTCGGCATGCACGGCAGCGTTCGCCGGGGCTATGGCAATAACCCGAAACCAAGCGCCGAATATAACGTCGTTGCTTTCGTCAAAGAAGCACAAAAGGTCTTTACGGCGCCGTGGGAGATGACGATTACACCGCTCGATACGTGCGGCATCGTGCACCTTAAAGATCAGAAGTACCAAAAGGTACTCAAAAACAACAGCACTTTAACCAACGCGCTGATAGAAAACTATCGCGCATGGTACAGGCAGGGAATCCTGAACGGCAACAAGGATTTGAGCGAGGCGGACCTGGATAAAAGAGTCGCCCGCAAGCTCAATTCGAGCAGCACTACACTTTTCGATACGGTCGGAATTTATCTGGCGATGTCGACCGATTTAGTGAAGATTGAAAAGCTGCCGATCATCGTGACGGATGATGGGTACACGAGAATCGATGAGAACGGCAAGGCGATTAACTGCGCCACCGAATGGAAAGACCTGGGCGCCTTCGAGGACTTACTGGTTGATAGATTAATAAAATAGGAAATTGCGATTTAATCAAAGTACGTATGGTTTAAGGAGCTAAGATGAAGAAAGATACGACAAAAATAGCTGTAGTCGGCAGTTCCAATATGGACCTCGTAGTGAAGTCAAAAATGATACCAGCAATAGGCGAGACGATTCTGGGGGGAGATTTCATAATGGTGCCCGGCGGTAAAGGTGCAAACCAGGCGGTGGCGGCTGCCAAGTTGGGGGCGGAAGTATTCTTCATTGCTAAATTGGGCAATGATATATTTGCAGAGCAATCGCTTGACAACTTTGAGAAAGAAACAGTCAACACAAAGCATGTTGTCCAAACCAGTAAAGCTCCTTCAGGAGTGGCTTTGATTATGGTTGACGACGAGGGCAACAACTTGATTGTCGTGGCTCCAGGGGCAAATCAGACATTACTTCCGGCGGACGTTAAAAGGGCAGAATCAGACATTGCATCGTGCGGTGCAGTGGTCGCCCAGTTGGAGGTGCCGTTGGAAACAGTTGAATTCGCAGCCGGATTGGCAAATAATGCCGGTGTGCCTTTTATTTTGGATCCGGCACCGGCAAGAGAGCTTGGTCCGGAGTTGCTTAGGATGGTGGATGTGCTGACGCCCAATGAAACCGAAGCGCAGATTCTTACCGGAATAGAGGTGACTGATGAGGAATCCGCGCGTGCAGCGTCCAGGAATCTGTTGAAGCGTGACATAAAGGCTGTTATTCTGACCTTAGGGAGCAAAGGCTTTTTGTTGGCTGATAACGAAGAAACCAGGTATATTTCAGCCCAGAAGGTGGACGCAGTTGACAGTACGGCGGCAGGTGACGCTTTTACCGGCAGCCTGGCGGTCGGCATAGCCGAGAACAAGGCGCTTTTGGATGCCGCCTTGTTCGCCAATTATGTGGCGGCCTTGTCTGTTACCAAGATGGGAGCACAATCTTCGATGCCTACGCTCGGTGAGGTAGAGAGTTTTATGAACAGGTGAGTAGTAATCAAGCTCACATCACATTACAGTTTTCGAGAAAAGGAGGTTTCAAAATGGTAGTCATCCAATCTTACCCCTTGGCGGTATTGATGTGTGTTGTAACTATGCTCTGCTGGGGATCATGGGCTAATACCCAGAAGATGGCCAGCAAGGAATGGAAGTTCCAACTGTTTTATTGGGACTACTGTATCGGTGTTGTCCTGCTGTCGTTGATTGCGGCCTTGACTATGGGGAGTATGGGCTCAATCGGCAGGGGATTCATGGCAGACTTGAAACAGGCAGCCGGCGCGGCTTTGGGATTTGCCTTTCTGGGGGGCGTGGTGTTCAACCTGGCCAATATCCTCCTGGTAGCTGCTATCGATATCGCCGGTATGTCGGTGGCTTTTCCGATCGGTATCGGCATTGCCCTCGTGGAAGGAGTCATCATCAACTACATCCTGAAACCCCAGGGAAATCCGATTCTGCTGTTTATCGGTGTCGCCGGTATCGCCGTGGCGATTGTTATTGACGCTCTTGCGTACAAGAAGTTGGCTGGTGGGCAGCAGAAAACAACAGCTAAAGGAATTGTCATATCAGTCGTTGCCGGTGTATTGATGGGCCTGTTCTACTATTTGGTGCAGCGGGGCGTGGCCAACAACTTTTTGAATCCTGAAGCCGGTAAGATGGGACCGTACGCTGCCGTCTTTATCTTCTCACTGGGCGTTTTTCTCTCCAGTTTTATATGGAATACCATCGTGATGGCCAAGCCTTTCGTCGGCGAGCCGGTTCCTATTGGTGACTACTTCAGCAAAGGCAACTTCCGGCTCCATATAATAGGAATTGTTGGAGGAGTCATCTGGGGCATAGGAATGTCGGTGAACAACGTGGCAGCGGGCACGGCCGGGCCGGCGATTTCCTACGGCCTCGGTCAGGGAGCAACAATGATAGCTGCGCTCTGGGGCGTCTTTATCTGGAGGGAGTTCAAATCAGCCCCAGTGGGTACGAATAAGCTGCTTACTCTAATGTTCGTGTTCTATGTAATAGGTTTAGGCTTGATCATTACAGCAAGAATCGTATGACAATTAGCTCTTGTCGAGATCGGTTTGATTGATGAGAGTGCGGCCGTGGGTAGGTGGTAAGCTCATTCTTCGATGTCCTAACCCGGACGAGCCGGAACCAAAGAGGGTTTGATAAAAGGCTGACGCCTCACCGCAGGTGCCTTCTGCTCAGAAGGAGCCGTCTTGTTTGTACGACCGCAATCACCCTCCCTACCCTCATTCGAGGGAGGGAGAATGCTTGTTCTGGGATCGCAAAAAGCTTCGCTGCCGGGGCCGGGCTGATCAAA
>DQCG01000661.1 GCA_003533825.1 Phycisphaerales bacterium | reverse complement strand
AGAGAACACAGAGCACTCAGAGAAATAATTTTGCAGGGTGGCGGCTCTGCTCCACCGGGCTTGAAAGAATAACAATCCGGAGCGGGCAGGATGGGCAATCTACTCCTCAGCGGCTTGCCGGAGACGTCTACCGATAAGGTAGACCGGCGCCGAGACTACAAGCAGCAATGCCCCGATACTCACAGTTGCCAGGCTTATATAGGCCTGGAGTTTTCGTCCCGGACTGCCTGGAGCCTCTTTGGGATAATATGTCCTGCCCTCAAAACCGTCTAATATCCGCTCGGGATTACCAGCAGTATAGGCCGTGTAGGAAAATATGCCCATGAGCGCACCAACAAGCAGCATCGCTCCGCCGGCAATCATGAGAACTTCCCACAATGAAGTCTTCGTTTTCGTCTTCTTTTGGCTATTGCGGGCAGCTTTGCGCCGGCTGTATTTCCTGATTCCACTCATAATAATTCGTAGTGTAACTCGATAGTTTCCAGGACAGGACCGTATGCATGCGGTTCACGCTGCTTGAGTATTCTACTTAATCAGGATTTTCCTTGAGCTTCATTGGCTCATCGCAGCAGGTGATTTTACAGGCGCAGGACGAGTCGCAGTCTTTAATGACTTTCAACTCGACGCCGCACTTATCGCAGCAAAGTATCTGATCGATCTCGACAGGTTCCATAAATATCTCCTTGATAAAATCTCTTATTGGAGAGTATATGTGTAGTTTTATAGAATTGTCAACGGCTGTTCGAAAATAAGTTAGAGAAGGTTTGACAGATATGCCTGAATTACTTATATAGGAAATGGCCGGAGTTTTTGTCGCGAGGCTATATACTTTTGTGAGGTGTAATCGTGTGCAAAAAAGGTTTCACACTCATCGAGCTGCTGGTAGTGATTGCGATAATTGCCCTGCTGATGGCAATCATGATGCCGGCCCTCAATTTAGCCAGAGACCAGGGCCGCAGGGCATCCTGTATGAGTAATATGCGCCAGGTTGGCCTGGCACTGGCGCTTTATCAGAACGAGCACGAGAAAACTCCCCCGAAGACCCATGCCGTTTACGACTACGCCACCCCCGCCGCCCCGGACAACGTCCTGAAGCTTCTGCGTCCCTTCGTATACGCCGAGGACCCGAACCGGCCAACCCCCGTATATGCCTGCCCCGCGCTGCGGCCGAATCCGAATCCGGCTTATGCACCTTCCCGCGTAAGCTGCACGGGCTACCTGGTCAATTCCGTCGTTATGGGCCGGGCGGTAGCGTCGATTCCCAGCCCCGGCAGGATAATCGCCATACAGGAAGGATGGGCACTTTCCAACCATCTCTGGATCCAGCCCGAACCTAACACTCGCACCATAGCCGCACTGCAGGGGCGGGAGCCTACCCGGTATCAGGAATGGCACATGTTCGCCAGCCAGGCGGATCACTCATCATGGTTTACGAAAGAACGTAGGGAGCAGACCTCCAACGTCCACAGCAAGGGCGGCAACTTTGTCTTCTGCGACGGCCACGCCGGCTACAGGAAATACTGGGATCGCGAAAGCGGGGACTACGGCCTTATCCATCCGGTCACAAAACAAAGTGTTCCATACGAACCAACCCGTGCAAGCACGACAATGACTCTTGACGCAGCATTTTAAGACAGTCGCGATATTACGATTTCATCAATCCCACAGGTAGAGACAATAATCAATAATCATTTTCTTAGAACGCGGATTTCGCGGAAAAATAGTAAATAATCAATCAGTAAGTTTAGGTTTATTAAAATTCCCGGCTGAAAACCGTCTATAATATCAACTATATTCACTCAAACCGCAGATTCGAATCTTGCCTCTTATCTTCTTGTGAGGGAATGAGTATGTGGGAACGGAAACAATTCCAACCGGTGTCCGCCGCTGTTATAAAACGAAGGGGCCTGCATCGATTCTTTCGATACAGGCCCCGAATTGATAACAATTCGTGGCTCCTGCCACGCAATCTCAATTACAACCTTAATCCTGACTTACGCTTCCGGCTCGGGCTCGGGCTCGGGCTCGGGCTCGGGCTCCGGTTCCGGCGGCAATTGTGGCAGCAGGACAGAATTGATAACGTGGACCACGCCATTCGACGCCTCCAGGTCTGTCACTGTGATCTGAGCCTTTCTACCAAGATTGTCCGTAAGAACACCAACGAACTGGTTGACGTTGCCGCCATTGAGCATCGTGAGATGATCCACTACCAGCACATCAGCCGCGAGCAGACTGCCTTCGGTTGCGTGGTACAGCAGCAAACCATACAGATACTCCGGATCCAGTTGCCCAACGTTCTCGTCCGTCAATTCCAGCGCGGCGAAGGCATCGTCCGTCGGAGCAAAGACTGTCACATTATCAGTGGCCAGCCCTTCAGACAGTTCAACCGCCGTCACGGCCGCGATGAGCGTGTCAAGAGTTCCTGCTAAATCACCTTCTGTGTTGAGCAGCACGACCAGTTCCAGCAGATTCGGTACCGGCTCGGGCTCAGGTTCCGGCTCGGGCTCGGGCTCAGGTTCTGGCTCGGGCGCCGCCGCTAACGAAAAGCTCCATACCGCGCCTTTGTTTGTGTCAGGAGGACTAACCTCATCGACACGCCAGTAGTAAGTCATTCCTGCTTCGAGCGCGCCCGGATCAAAGGTCGTCGTCAGCAGAGGAGCCGCACCTTCGGCTTCGGCAACAGCGTTAGGATCGTCGCCTAAATAGACCGCGTGCAGCTTGGCACCAAGGCCTGCCGTCCAGCTAAGTTCAACAACTGCGTCCGAAGCGAGTTCTTCGCCGTCGGCCGGGCTGGGATCGTAGGCTGTCACTGGCGGAACCGAAAAGCTCCAGACGGGGCTTTCATGGACCGTAATTCCGTCGGTCTCAACCTCAACGATTTGCCAGTAGTAGGTCGTATCGGCTGCAAGACCGTCCGGGACAAGCCCGCCGGGCATGCCTACCATAAGCTCCATTTTAGTCTGGCTGCCCTGATACGCAAGTGCATCCGGGTCTGTTCCGAAGTACACATCGTGCATACCCGCACCATCCCCGGCAGTCCAGCTTAATACCGTGGATGTTGCCTCAATAACGGCGCCATCCGCCGGATCAGGATTCGAAGCTTGACCAGATGGAGTCGAAAAGCTCCACACGGCGCCGGGGTGAGTCGTACCATCTTCCTCAATCGCATCGACCTGCCATTCGTAAATAGCGGCGTATGCAAGGCCACAGGGATCGAATGTAGTCTCGACCTGGTTGCCTATGTATTCCATTGCACCGGCGGCCCCGAAGTATACATCGTGCGAGGCGGCGGTAGCTCCGGCTGTCCAGCTAAGGACGGCATCCACGGGCACATCGACGGCACCATCGGCCGGATCGGGTTCCGTAGC
>DQCG01000090.1 GCA_003533825.1 Phycisphaerales bacterium | reverse complement strand
TCGTGGAGTTTATCGACAGCGGCGAGGTTTTCGCCGTGGCTCTGGTACTGAAAGCCGAAGGTTCTACGCCGCAAAAGGCCGGCGTCAGGGCTATTATCGACAAGACCGGCAAAATCCACAGCACTCTCGGCGGAGGTCTTGTGGAGGTCGAAGCTCAGCGCCGGGCTGTCGAGGCCTGCCGCTCGAAACAACCGGCAGTTTTCGACATAGACCTGTACGGCGCCGACAGGACCGCCGATGAGCCAATATGCGGAGGCTCGATGCGGATTCTCGTCGATCCGGCGGCGGCAAAAGACAGGGCATCTTTCGCCGGGATGGCCGAAGCTGTCCGCAGCCGCAAGCATGGCGTGATGCTTACAACCGTCCGCACCGCGGCACAAACAGAAACCTGCTCCCAGTGGATGCCGCAGAAAGCCATTACCCCAGACGCCCCTTTCCCGGGCGCAGAAAAGATCGGCATCTGCCTGGCTCACGAGGCCCCGGAGCTTTTCTCCATAAATATTCGAAATCCCGAGATTCAAACGGAGGTCCTGATCGAGCCGGTGATTCCCAAACCGCTTCTGCTGATCGCCGGCGGCGGGCATATCGGCCAGGCGCTGGCGCTTCAGGCAAGTCTTGTCGGCTTCGATGTCACCGTAATAGACGACCGGCCCGAGTTTACCGACACAACCCTCTACCCGGAGGGGACGGTGACCCGCTGCGGCGATATTCCGCAGCAAATTGCCGCCGGGCCTATCGCTGGCGATACATATATCGTTATTGTCACCCGCGGGCACAAGCTCGACGCCGAAGCCCTGGAAGCGTGTATTCATGCGCCCGTTGCCTATGTCGGCATGATTGGCAGCAGGCGAAAAGTGGCCCTGATGCGGCAAAGTTTCATCGAAACCGGCATCGCGACCGAAGAGCAATTCGACCGGGTCTTTACGCCGATAGGGCTGGATATCGGTGCCGTGACTGTACCGGAAATCGCGGCGAGCATTACCGCCGAGTTAATCGCCGTCCGTCGACAAGGTATCACTCACAAGACTTCGAAGAAAAAGGGGTAGTCATGATTTGCTCGATTGTTCTCGCCGCGGGCCTGTCGAATCGAATGGGCGTTCAGAAACTGCTGCTGCCCTTCGGCGGCAAAACAGTCATCTCCCACATCGTCGATCAGCTTCTCGCGAGCAGTATCGGCGAGGTTCACGTAGTCGTTGGCCACGAGGCCGAACGCATAAGCGCCGAATTATCCGGCCGGGCGGTTTCTATTGTGAACAATCCGAATTACAAGTCCGGGATGCTTTCTTCGGTACGCCGCGGGCTCCGGAACCTGCCGGAAAAGTGCCGGGCGGTGTTAGTCGTTCTCGGCGACCAGCCTTCGATCACTACCGAATTAATCGAACAGATGCTCCAATCCTTTGCGGCGACCGAAAAAAGTATTCTCGTGCCGCTCTACAAGGGAAAGCGGGGCCATCCCATCCTGTTCTCGGAACGTTATCGTGACGAGATTCTGGCACAGTACGATGACGTGGGTCTGCGGGGGCTTTTGCACGCCCATCCCGACGACGTCTCGGAACTGTCAGTCTCAACATCCGCGGTGCTTTGTGATATGGATTGCCCCCAAGACTATCGAAAGGAACTCGACTTGTTCGAAAAAAACATGGAATAACCCCCCTGCGGCCACCCGGCCAACATCATTGCCTGCATTCGGTCATCAATTATTTTCACAGCTATTCGTCAATACGGGCGTGACATCGGAATTTTGCCTTTGCAGTGTAAAAATGAATGTGCTCCCTTCGCCGACCTCGGATTTCACACGGACGCTGCCCCCGTTCAGCTCGACAATCTTTTTCACAATCGAAAGCCCGATGCCGGTATTCTCGACCTCGTCGGATGGCGAGAGGGTCTCGAATATCTTGAAAATCCTTTCGAAGTGCCTCTTCTCGATTCCAGGTCCGTTATCGGTGACGCTGAATTCCCAGAAACCATCCCGCTCGACACAACCGATTTTTATTTGTCCCCTGGTCTTGTCCATATATTTTACGGCGTTGCTCAGCAGGTTCTGGAAAACCTGTATGATATGCGTTCTTTCGCACATCAGGATGGGCAGCTCGTTCTCGATTGTTATTTCAATATGCTCCGGCGGGTTAACTCCGGCTATCACTTCCGACAGAACGGCATTCAAATCGATTCGCTGAATGTTCGTGATATCGTGACCCAGCCGTGAATATCGCAGGATGTCGTCGATCAGGGCGCTAATTTGTATTGCTTTTGCAACGATCAGTTTGACTTTCTGCTCGCCCTGCTCATCGAACTTGTCGGCATAGTCCCTTAACAGCCAATCGGCCAAAGTCCCGATCGCCCGCAGCGGCGTTTTCAAGTCATGAGCCGTTATATGCGCGAATTCCTGAAGCTCCTTGTTCGCCTGACTCAGCTCCCAGACCGCCGACTCCAGGTCTTTATTCAGTTTCTCAAGCTCTTCCTCTGTTTCTCTTAGTGTCACTAACTCCGTTTTTGCCGTGATATCATAGACCACTCCCTGGCTTCCGTTGATTTCGCCGTAGTTGTCCGTGGTAGAGGTGGTAAAAACAGTGACATATATTTTCCTGCCCTTCGAAGTCTTCAGGGTCAATTCCCTGCTTTCAATCTTTCCCTTTTTAAGTTCCCTCAAAAACGGCTTTGCCTCTTCCCGATTGAACCAGAACCGTTCCGGCAGAAAAGGCCGATTGATGAGCTCCGCCGGATCGGAAACTTCCAGGAGCTCCATAAATGCGGGATTAGCAAAAGTTATCATCCCATCCATATCGGTCTTATAAATGTTGTTTTTGGACTCTTTGAGCAACCTGGTGCTCTTTTCTTCTTCCTCCTGCAGCTTGTTCTTTACCGCCGTAAATATATCTGTTTGTGTCAACACCCCGCATATCCGTTTATCCTGCATTACAACCAATCTGCGGATATTCATTTCCTCCATTATCTTGCTCGCACTGAAAACCGAGTAAATAGAAGGTATGCTTGTCACCGGAGAAGACATAACATCCTCCATCTTGACGCAAGCCGGATCTCTTTGCAGCGCAACTACCCGCCCGAGCAGATCTTTTTCCGTAAGAACACCCGCCAGATCATCCCCATCCAGAACTATGATACAGGATATCTTTCGAGAGGTCATAATCTCCGCCGCCTCAGCTACGGTAGCATGCCTCTGAATACCGGCTATATCACGACTCATTATCTCCGAAACATCTCTCCAGAGGCCATAGGATGTAAGGGCTCGAACCAGGTCTGTCTGTGTTACAATCCCAACTAATTTGTTTTCCTTCAGAACCGGCAGCCGCTTGATATGCCTGACGCTCATAATTTTGCCGGCGTCAAGGATAGATAAATCAAATGGTACACTTTCCACCGGAGAAGACATGATCCGGCTTAATTTTGTCCGATAGAAATCTTGAGCCTTGCTGCCAACTCTTCTGAGCACGTCCGTCTCGGTAATGATACCGACCACGTTCCCGCCATCCATAACGGCCAGGCAGGAAATCTTTTTCTCAGACATAATCTTAGCTGCTGAAATGACTATCTCATCCAGCGAAATGGTAGCCACCTCTTTGCTCATCACATCTGCAACATGCAGCCAGGTCCAGGAGGAAATGACCATCCCATCGGAAGCAAGACTTCCCGTTTTCGTTTCTATTAAATCGTTAAGCTGCTTGTTGTTCTCCATCTGCTTCTCCCAACACTCACACAACATATTCTCCAACGAGCTTTTAAGGTCTCATTCATTCACCCACGCATCGGATCGAGGTGATGCACGTATGCTTTTGTTAGCTTAAGGTTATTCCGCGCATGATCGCCGCTATTTAGCCGCTTAGCCCATCTTTCTCGCGGTTTTTTGCGCAATCAATGTATCGGCAGACATTAAGCCGGTTATTAGTAACAAAAAGGGCCGCGGAGGGAACCATTCACCATCTGGTAAATGAGCTTAAAACCGCTCTTTTGTGTCCGGGGCTTTGCATTCAGTTCCTATAATATGCCTGTTTTAAAGCTTTCAGAGATGCTGCCGGGAAATTCTGCCCTTAATGCACCAGGACGCCGGAAGTAGATTTATATTCTTGAAAAATCACTCATTCTCACAGCTTAATTACATATTCATGTCCAGGAACATTATGAAAATCTTTCAATTTTACATATTTCCGGACCCAAGTAGACGCGATTTTTCGTTGACAATAACTCCGGCAACTTGTATAATGAATTTATAATCACGGGTGTGTTTTGTGCCGCCCGGATAAGAAAATATGCGCTGGCCGATAAAAGGAGAAATGATGAAGAGCGTTTCTGTTTCTGTATGTAAAGTGATTTTGTCTGTTATCCTGCTGGTTATGGTTTTTGTATCCTGCGGCTGTAGTTCCCAGCAGCCCGGCGAGACCGCCGCCGAAGGCCATAGAATACATCAGCGAGTTTTCAGAATTAATCAGCAGGAGATGATGGCCGAGATCGACACGGCGCTGATGCTTGACCAGCCCAGCAAACTCACCGACAAAAGGATACCGTAATTAGTATTGCGTATATCGTGCCATGTTGGTTTTTACGCAATACGCGCCACTTATAGCACACCACGATAGCAAAGGGATTTGATTCGTGGGAACACTTCCCGAAATTTGACAAGATTTCACCCTTATACGGAACATACGGGATTCTGTAATCATCAAGAATCCTCGAATCCGGCCTTGACTAAACCGTCTAAACTTGCTACTTAGTTCCTGTTGCGGAAAC
>DQCG01000472.1:12664-12871 GCA_003533825.1 Phycisphaerales bacterium | reverse complement strand
ATCCAGTCCGAAGCCCCGGCGTGCGAATGGGCCAGGACCTCGTTAATCACTACGGCGCCCGGTTCGGGGAGAATGCCGCCGTCATCCTGTCCCGGCGAGCCGCCGGTATAAGCGCTTGGACGCCAGGAGTCTTTCTCGTCCCAACTGCTCAGGTCAGGATTCGCCGCATCTATGATAGTAAGCGAGAAGCCTTCACCATCGGTAATG
>DQCG01000472.1:2017-12613 GCA_003533825.1 Phycisphaerales bacterium | reverse complement strand
ATTCTTTCGCCGGCATTGTTCAGCTTGCCTGAGTATTGGCCGGCGATGTTGATATTTCCGCCGTAACGAGATTCAAAGATGCTGCGGTTCTGCACGGCCACGATATGCTCGCCGGCGGCAAGCTCTACGTTCGGGAAGGTGAAATCTATGCCGTTGGTGAAGCTTACCAGGTTCAGATTTATTGTTCCCGGGCCGATGTTTGTCAGTTCGATGAACTCTTCGGTGTCGCGGGCATCTTGCCCGCGATCCGAGGGCGGGACGCCCTCGGCACTAAGCGGATTATACATTATCTCGGTAATGCGGAGATTTTCCGCTACCGGCCCTACGGCGTAGACCGCTTCGTTCAGCGCGCTCCATGTATTGCCGCTCAAGACTCTTGCTTTTACACTGGCGCTACGATTCATTGTAATTGGCCCGGTATATTCTATCGCGGTTGGCGAGACTCCCTCAACGCCGGGGGAACTGCCTTTACCGGCTATCAGCTCGGCGGAGATTAGAAGATCGGAGCTTGTGGTAGAGGCGTTCAAGCCGTGGATGGCCAGTAAGTTGGCGCCGGAGCCGAGATTGTCGAGAAAAGCGGAGACGTCGATGTTCTCGAACTGAACGGCTACGGAATCGGAGTGGCTGGCGCTTGCGCGTGAGTTCCGGGCCGGAGTACCGTTGAAATTGCGTCTGGCTATCTCAATGCCATTAAGGTAAGCAATAAAGGCGTCATCGTATCTGATTTTCAAAGTCATGAAGTTAAATTCGTCAGTGTTGCCGGTAAAGACAAACGCGATACGGATATAACAAGTTGCGTTCTTGCCATACATCCGGTCTTCGAGATCGAGGCTGATAAATTGCTGATATCCTGTGCTTCTTTCGTACCCGATGCCGCCGGGTGAGCCGACCGACTGCATCCATGCTGCATCGTTGAAGCCCACAGTGCTTTTCCAGTTATCACTGACGGCGGCAACAGGAACGAGCACTCGTTTATGAGCATTTTCGGCAACTAATGTTGTTGTAGTACTGCTGTCGGTTGACGGATTTTTCAACCGTGGATCGCTACTGTCGAGGGTATACCATATCTTGCCGGCGGCGGCGGTCATTGAGAGCGCATCGTTTACCGAGGCCGGCCCACCATGCTGATGGGAGCCGTTGATACGAAAGACCGGAGCATCCACGTTCGGGTACCAGCCGCGAGATTTGAACTGGTCAAGGACGATGGTGGTACGCCGCGGGAAATATTCACCGAGCAGCCAGTCGCGTTCGAGGAGCCAGTGAGGATCGCGCATATAGCGGATATGAGCAAATCTACCTATCTGGTTGTCACCCCAGCGTGCGGATTCTCCAACGACGGCCCGGTCGACATCATCCAACCGTATCTGATATAGCGCCGCTGCGCCACCGGGCGTAAGAGCGCCATCATTGAAAAAATGCCGATGCACGTGGTCGGCAAACAGTAGGCGGTACTCAGCGTTTTGCATAAGTCGATTATGAATACGTGTGGGTCCGCCGGCATTATCCCGACCTGTGGAGTTCTCATAGAGATTCTCCATTAAGTGCTCTCCGTCCCAGTGATGGAACCGCCAGAGACCTTCGGGATCGCCGGCATTCCGTGTGGCATACCAGTTCTTATGTCCCCAGTCCCAATCTCCAACATAATAATGGGGAATTACATAACTTATGAAGTCGTCCACATCAAGGTACTGCTGAATCGACTGATACTGCTGGTCGGAAGCAAGGCCGGATTCGACTATATTGAGCATTTCATTAAAAGTGGCATTGGAACCATTAATTATCTGGTTACTGTTATGTTTAAGGCAGTCGTAGTCATCCGCTTCACCTCCGAAGTATGAAGCGGCAAAGCGGTGATCCGGCCGCTCATGAAGGTTGTAAAGTCCCCAGTAGAGGCCGTTGAGATATAAGTGGACGTGCCTGCCGTGGTGGCTAAAACCACCCAGGGCGTTCTGGATGTCTGCTACGAATTGGTCTCTTGTGTATTGAGCGACATCCGGCTGATAAATCGGTCGGCCTGATATCCAGGGCCGAGTGCCGTGATCGGTAGTACCGCCGCCGTATGGCCAGGTGTTACCCAGGCGGGCATCCAGAACGAGGGTATCGAAACTCTCAACCGGGGAATCGGCAAAAGGTTTATAATTAAGTTTCGTCGGTCCGCCGGTGGGAATTCCATCATCCGTATTGGTTTTGAATCTGGGTCGCATGGAGAGCTTGTCAGCTTTCCATCTATTGAGACTTGTACCTCCGCCAGTGACACCTCCCTGCATCGATATGGCGCAGTTGATTTGAAACTGGCTACCATTGTTCGGATCAATATACTCCATCGAAACGACACGCTCGGTGCCATCCTGAGATTTATGGATATAGATGCCCTTGCTGCCAAACCAGTCATCCATATCCATCACCAAAGACAACGTCGGTATCGACTTCATATCGTCTTTGATTGTGCCGCTGTAAGCGCTGACGACAACGGGGTCCATCTGGTAATCAGGCCCGGCGTGCCCCCAGCCGCCGGTAGGAAAACCAGGCGGGTATTTGGGCTGCTCGATTACATCGTCGAGAAAGATATATGTATGAGTATCCACATTGCTGGGTATCCAGCCCGGCTTGACAGCTACGGCTCTTAAATATGTAGTCTTGTTAATGAGAACAGGGGCGTTATAAACCATGCCGCCCGGCGCCCGGCCTGATGCGCTGTAAGGCTCGGAACCGTCGAGCGTGTAGTATATTACGGCACCTTCCGTTTCGGTTGCGATTGTTACATGAAATGGTGTATCGTAAAAGCCGCGATTATGGCTGAACTTTGTATCGGCTACCTCGCCCAGGTAACCGCCTTCGTTTTGAGCTGCCGGACTTGGGGTGGTAAAGAGACGCCAATCTTCGCCGGCGTCAGGATACCGGCCGTAGGAGATGTCCGTCGTCTGCCTGGGATAAATAACGCTGTCAATTAGGGTTTGGCCGTCTTTGTCAAACAGGCCGATTTCTTCGCCGTCGGCGTTCAGCTTGAAATTTGCGTGCAGGCCGGTGTCACCGCCGTCATCGTCAGCCCATATTAGCAAATATCTTCCACGAATAATGGCGGTTGCGGCAGGATTATTATTGGGGATTTGCCACTTGGTGGGGAAAGACAAATCATCCGTAAGGTACATCCCACCGACATTGATGGGGCTAAAACCGAAGTTATGGATTTCAATCCAGTCATCATATTGGCCCTGCGGATCCTGAACAGAACTGCTGTTGGAAGCCATGAATTCGTTTATAGCTAAAGACGCTGAATTTGCTGCCGGGCTGACTGAAGAAATAGCTAAAACCGTTAAAAGCAATGAGATCGTGATACATCTGAGCATGTTGTCGAACCCTTCCTCATCGGTAGTTTGGAATACGGACTATGGTTTAATCTTTATTATTTATGGACTTTACTCATTCTAACATAAATAAGGCATTCGAGTCAATGGTCCACTGCTCAGGATGACATGCCGGCGAGGATTTATTCCTACAATATCTCTGTAATATCTGCAAGAATATCGCAAAAATTATGGACTTTGGATACCGTAAACGTTTATAATTATATATATGTATATTACGCTGCTTATACGATTTTTGTAATGAGGCTTAGTCGTATGCTTATTTCAGGAGGTAGGATAATTCATCTATGAGCAAGAGAAAAGGTTTCACGTTAATAGAATTGCTTGTGGTAATCGCAATAATTGCGTTGCTGATGGCGATTTTAATGCCGTCGCTGAACCGGGTCAAAAAACAAGCAAAGGCGGTATCGTGTCAGGGCCAGCTCAAACAATGGGCCCTCATCTTCGCGATGTATACCAACGATAACGAGGGCTACTTTCACAACAGACCTTTCGGGACCGATTATTCGAAAATGTGGCCGCAATTCTATCAACCATACTACAGCGACCAAATGATGCGATGCTGCCCGGCTGCACGGAATCCCGATGTTCACTTAGGACCGTACGGCACCTGGGGCTGGGACCTTGGGACGGTTTCCGACTCGGACTGGGGCTGGGGAGGTTCCTGGGTGCCCAAAGAAGGCTTTTTCGGCAGCTATGCCATGAACCGCTACATTCTTAATAAAACCGAACCGCAGTACTGGCGGAAGATAGGCGTTAAGAACGCAGACAAGGTCCCGGTGTTTCTGGATTGTATATATGTAGCGATTAGCCCGGCTTCTACAGACGCACCTCCCGGTTATAACGGCGAACGCTCCAACCAAATGCAGTTCTCGTGCTTAGATCGACATCTGGGTTCTATCAATGGTCTTTTCCTGGACTGGTCCGCTCCAAAAATCGGCCTCAAGCAATTATGGACACTTAGATGGAATCGACAGTTCGATTTCGCCGGCCCCTGGACCATAGCCGGCAACGCACGACCCGAAGACTGGCCGGAGTGGATGAGAAGTTTTAAGGACTATTAGAGCGATTTAAAGAAAATGCAGGACAAAAACAGAGCCCGGAGCGTTAGCGAAGGCAATTTTCTGTCTCCGCCGGGGAGTGGGGCGGGAAACCTGTTAAATGATATTTTTTTCAAGTAAAATGGTGATTTAGCAACATCTGATGGACGTTTTATTGATGCTGTACCGGAGGATGGGGCCATTATTACATCCACCAAAGTAGACCTGCAGGCGTTTGCCGATCAGAATGTGGACCTGACCAATATCGACGGTATAGCTATCGGCATCGGCACCAAAGATAATGTGAAGCCTGGCAGAAAAGTCATCAATAAATCCCTATGCAAATTACCTATTCTACACAATGTAAAAATAGAATGGAGAAAGACAAGCAAATCGTCCGATAATAGTAGTGAGCGTCTTGTTGTAGAGCTGAGAATGCTGATGTCTGCAACAAGTTGATGTTATTTGACCCATAACCATCGGATAGTTGTGATGGCTTTTATGGGTTAAAGTCGCATCTGTTATGATATTGAACGGGAAATCTCGGTTAACAAGAGATAGTAATTACCTAAGTATCGCAGGAGTATTGTCTAAGGACAAGGGATGTCCAAAATCGTTGGAGTTGAGGAGAGACGGCGACACCCCCGGGTGAAGTTCGAGAGTCTCGTTCGAGTAGCCGTAAATGGCCGCAAAGGCCGGAAAGCTGTCGGCAGAGACATCAGTTTTGGAGGGTGCTCATTCTACGTCGATAAATCGGCAAACTGGGCAAAGAACGAGTGGGTTGAAATTGCCATAATCCCGCCGGAACAGTTCGTCGACACGATTTTCGATTCCCGTTGCAAGCTTAAAGGTCGTATTGCAAGGGGGTGGGATGAAAGCGATTCCGGAACGGATAACGAACAATGTGTGGCGGTTGAGTTCGAGAAGGACATCAGGGAAGTAGTAAGAGGGATATATCAATCGAGAAGAATTGGATTTTCGTTGATTTTGCTGCTGGTTCTTCTGGGCATACTTGGTCTCAAATTCCTCAACGTGGAGTATTACTGGTATCAGCCCGTCCTGAACGTGTATAGTCTAACGGTCACTGGATATATCATTTCCAGATTTCTACTCTCCTTCTTCTACTGTCCTCCGAAGGATACCGGTTTCACGCCAACCGTGAGCTTTGTAATTCCGGTAAAGAACGATGAGCACATGATCGGTCAAACTATTGCTCGCTGTTTCAGCGCCGATTATCCCCGGGAGAAGTTCGAAATAATTGTGGTAAATGACGGGTCAACCGACAACACGCTGGCTGAGATTAGGAAAGCCGAAAAACGTTTTGGCGGTATGAGGGTTATAAGCTTCGAAAAAAACAAAGGCAAACGGCATGCTATGGCGGCTGCTATCAGGGTGGCCTCCAGTGAAGTGCTGATTTGCATTGATTCCGACAGTCTGGTCAGCAGGGATTCTATCCGCCACATCGTGCAGGGTTTTTCGGATCCGTCTGTTGGTGCGGTATGCGGTCACGCACGTGTGCTTAACGCAGATAAGAGCTCACTCGCCAAGATGCAGGAAGTTCGTTACTATCTCGCCTTCTAGGTCATCAAAGCCGCCGAGCATATCTTCTCTGCGGTGACGTGCTGCAGTGGTTGTTTGTCCGCCTATCGCCGGAGCTATGTCATGGATATATTGGATTCATGGCTTGGCCAAAAGTGGTTCGGTCAGTCGGCCACCTTTGGCGATGACCGGAGTCTGACCAATTATATGCTCAGGAAGTACCGCGTTTTGTACGATTCGCGTGCAGTTGTGGAAACAGCGGTGCCGGAAAGCTGGATAAAATTCTTCAGGCAGCAGCTAAGATGGAAGAAGTCATGGTTCCGCGAGAGCCTGATTGCAAGCACCTTTATATGGTACAAGCATCCGATAATGGCGATATTATTCTATCTTGGTGTTCTGCTGCCCCTGGTGTCTCCCTTAATCGTATTCGCTAATTTTATCTATAAGCCAATCTTCGCCGGAATACTGCCCATGTATTACGTTATGGGATTTGGTTTGATCAGTCTGCTGTACAGCCTTTACTATACGATGAGGCGTCCGAATACGAAGTGGCCGTATGGCTTGATGTTTTGCCTCGTTTATATGGCGGTCCTCGCCTGGCAAACATACTACGCGATTCTGACCTCCCACAAGAATCACTGGGGGACGCGATGAAAAATAAGGAAGCTCCTGTATATATCTGGCATTGGATTGTAATAATTATTGGCGTTATCGTAGCCCTGGAAGCTCGAAGTCATCTGCGGCAAGCCGGCCGTGTCGAGTTTGTTTCAGCCCAACCTGTTCAACGCTCCGGCGATACACGATTCGTCGCAATACTCTATCCGAGAATTACAAGGCGTGCCGAATCCGATTCAATGTCTAAAAAGCTTTTCCTGGAGCACATGACCATGCTGAAGGGTGAAGGCTATTCTATCATAGGATTGCAGCAGGTTCGTGATCTCTACTATGCAGATAAACTGCTGCCGGAAAAGGCTCTGGTTGTTATTTTGGATGGCTTCAGAGATACATGCGACAACGCCGTGCCGGTGATAAAAGAGTTGGGATTAAGAGCCACGATGCTGCTCAACGTCGGGGCAATGAGACAGAATGATCATTCTTTCTTTTATGAACTGGCATGATTTGAAGAAGATGCAGGATGACCGCCGCTGGGACTTCGGTATAGCAACCGGCCCAGATGATGATCCGGATGAGCAGTTGAAGTATCTGCAAGACCGCTTTACTGATATTCGTGTATTGGGCATCTCGGCACCGATTGATTTCGACGGTTCTGCCGCCTTTGCACATAACAGAATGCTATACTTACCCCGAAGGGATGGAGACGGCTACAACAGTATCGATACTGATCCATGCTGCCTCAATATGCTGAAGGTAAAACCGCAGCAAGACCGCAACGAGCTCACTCGGTTGTTATCGAATATCTTTTCTCAGTCGCCAAGGTTCGAGGATGAATTCGTCGAGGATACTACACGACTGAATTGGGCATCAACCTGCGGCCACACCGCGGTCAGAAACGGTATGCTGGAATTGTCTGCCGGGCCGTCCCGGAGCAGCGCCGATGCGTGGCTTGCAGGCACGTATGACTGGGACGATGTTGGTCTTGCCGCAAAGTTCAGAATAGCGGGCGGCAGGCAATTCTGGGCTTATGTACGCTTTCGGAACGACGGTAACTACGTCCGCCTGGGCTGCAACGGGACACGTCTGTTCCTTCAGCAAAAGATTGCAGGTGCCAAGGTAAGAAATCTGAAGGTTGTCGATTTCGATAGTAATTTATCGCAATTTCACGATCTTAGACTGATTGTCAGAGGTCGCTATACCATTGCGTATCTTGACGGCCGGAAGCTGTCTGAAAGACCTTTCCGGATAGATGATTCACTTGTTTTGGGTAAGGTGGGCTTTGCAATCTGGGACCCTTTGTGTGGGATTGCGAGCTGCCAAATTGCCAGCACATCTATTCAAAAGCTCCCATGTATCACTTTGATGAACATAGACCGGCATCAAGATGCTTCAAGTTTGATTTCAAAATATTCGGACTATCTCTCTTACTTGTGTCCGAACAGTCTTAACCTGATAAATCCTCATGTGGAGTGTGATATAGAAGATTACGAAGCCCTTATGATCTCAGCAGCCTATAGCGGGCATGAATTGACTCCAACTATCTTACTCGATGATAACGGGCTCGAATCGAATGCCCCCAATATCCTGGCCGGCGAACTCACCAGCCTCGTGGAACAGTACAGATTTGGTGGTTTGCATCTTGACTGCCGGGGCTGCCGGAATATAGAATCGTTTGCGGCGTTGGCCAAAATGTTGAGGGCCTTGAAAGTACTCTCCCCTAAATCTGCACTGATCCTATCCCTTTCACCGCAGTACTATCAAATCCATGAGGAACTTCTTAGAACCGCCGATCTTCTCGTACTTCGGTTTGAGAACGGGCAGTCTGATTTGCTGGACAAAATTGACCGGCCGTTCAGACATAAGATGCTATTGAAGGTTAAGACGGACGAACCGGAGGCCTTCATTAGGAACCTGATATCGTCGAGAAATTCCGAATCTACGTCAGATTCTGTCAATAATGCCATGTACATAGTTGAGAATTATGACCTAAAGGGTATAGCGCTATGCGAAAAGTAAACAGCCCGGGTGTTCGGGCGCTAACAGTTATAATGCTCAGCAGCCTGTCCTGGATGTATTCAACTGCGGGGGCGGAAACTATCGCAGACCGCATGGACAGAGGCCGGCAATACTATCAGTCTGGTAATTACCAGGCGGCTTTGGAAGAATTCAGGGCTGCTACGGAAATCGATCCCGGGTATCTCAAAGGATGGGAAAACATGGGCTGGGCCTATTGGAAAATGGGGCAGCTCGACCGAACCCTTGAGATTTGGAACAGCCTCAGGTCGATACACCCTGAGCCCTCCCGGTTGTTGAATATGATCGCCAAAGCTCATATCGCGAAGGAAGAATATGGGCAAGCTCTGGTTGTGTATTGGGAGAGTCTGGAAGAAAAACCGGGGCAGGTAGATGTCCTTGTCGCGAGGTGCAAGATTCTGTATTGGTCCGGACGTTATAATGAAGCCGTTAAATATTGCGGGGAATTCCTATCCTCGTACCCCGAGCACGATGAGATTCGGCTGTTGCTGGCCAGACTTCAGATGAACAATCAGATAGCCGATTATCAGGCTGCCATTGATAACCTTCTACAGCTTATTGGGAAGAAACCCAATGATTTACAGTTGCAGTTCGAGCTCGCGAAAGCATACTATCGCGGCGAGTTTTATGAGAAGGCGTTTGAAATCGCCCAACATGTTTCGCAGCAGGATTCGGAGCATATCCCTGCTCTGGAAATTATTCTTAATTCGGCGATCCAGTTGCAGGATTACGAACGTGCACAGGATGCCGTCGGGGAACTCCGGGCCGTTGATCCGAACCACACCGACATCACAGCCGGACAGGCAAAAATACACAATGGAATGGCACTGCAGTTCTATCGAGATGGCGATTACGACAATGCACTTAAGGAATTCCTATCGGCCAGAGCTCTGACGCCTGAACTACCCCGGTTGCAGGAGAACATTGGTTGGACGTACCGGCATTTGGGTCAGATTGACGAGGCAATTAAAGTGTGGGAAGAGTTGCTCAATTCTCGGCCGGATGAAGTGCTTATTCTCAACCTTCTGGCAAGAGCCTATACTGCCAAAAGAATGTATGATAAAGCCCTGCTGATCTACGACAAAAGCCTTAAGATCGATCCGCTTCAGATGGAGGCCCGCTTCGCCAAAGCCAAGATCAAAAGATGGATCGGCAGCTTCCAGGAGAGCGCGGATGAGCTTTCGCAATTGGTTGTCGAGTAACCGGACAATATCGCCATACGTTACCAGCTCGCCAGATGCCTGATGCGACTTCAAAGGTACGATGAGGCGATCCAACACTACCAGCATCTTACCTCTGCCGGGCCCGATGAGTCACAGTACAGTATGGAGATGGCTAAAGCCTTGTATCTTTGTGAGGACTACCCGGAGGCGCTGAAACTTGCCGGCGATGTTTTAGCGAAGGATCCGTGCAGCCTGGATGCGCTGAATTTCTTAGCCGATGATGCGGAATTTCTCGGCGATTTTAAGAAGGCTTGTCAAATTATCGAGACCGCTGTGGCGATTGACGGCAACAATATTCCTTGCCTGAACAGATTAGCGCTCTGCGCTGCTTCTATCGACGACTATCCACGAGTCGAAAGGGCGACAAAGAAAAGTCTTAAACTGCTCGCCGCCCAGCCGGCTATTCGTTTGTTGTATGCCGACTCGTTGAGAACCAACGGCAATACGGATGAGGCCGCAGAGCAGTACCGGCGGATACTCAACTGCAATCCGAAGCACATACCCGCATTAATCGGATTGAAGCAGTGCTGTGTGGACAGGAAGGACTATAAGGGGGGCATTGTCTACTTAGAGCGGGTCTTATCCATTGACAAAACAAACATTTACCTCATGCTGGATAAGGCGATGCTGCTTGCTTATGCGGGAGAATACGGCAAATCTACCGGGCTCCTGGAAGAACTCCTGGAGAAGGTAACGACTCGCGATGTTGTTCTGATACTGCTGTATCACGGCCTGTCTAAAAACCAGAGGAGCAGCATCTTGAGATTGACCAATTTTAAG
>DQCG01000472.1:0-1948 GCA_003533825.1 Phycisphaerales bacterium | reverse complement strand
CTTATAACTTTTGATGATGCCAGGCGAGATAGCTTTATGTATGCCGATCCCGTTCTGGAGGATTTGTCATTTAAGGCCACTATGTTTGCCCCGGTTTGTATTGTCGAGGCGAGCGATCCGATGTTCAGTGACTGGCGGCAAATAAAACACTACGCAGGCACCGGGCGTTGGGAAGTACAGAGCCACGGTAACTTCGCACATTGGGATATCGTTATTAACGAGGCGGGTGAGCGCGGGACTTTTCTCACGCACCAACGGTGGCTCGACGACGAGAATCGACTCGAAAATAATCGTGAATATTACCAGCGAATAGACTCAGATTATAGAGAATCCGGAGAGATTTTAGAGAGGCATTTGAATACGAAGGTTAATGCTTTCGCTTTTCCAAAGGGTAAGTTTGGCCAGGAGGAGTGTGCTTGTGCCGGCTCGGTGATATCCAATCTCATTGCCGTCAGGAAGTACTTTGCTCTCAGCTTCTTTCAGAATAGATACGGTTTCAATCTCGTGGGTGACGATCCGTACTTACTGAAAAGGATGGAAGTTCACGAGACCTGGACGGCGCGGCAGTTGCGTGACCATATAACCAATAACGATCCCGTTAGGCTTGTCAGTCTTAACCTCGCAAATGTATACCGGTGGGCCGGACAGAACTATAAAGCCGTCCGCTTGTATGATAAGTTGCTTGAGGACAATCCGCTTGATAAGGATGTTTTGTTCGGCAAAGCTATGGCTTGCAGAAGCAGCGGCCGGTTCTTCGAGGCCAGGGCCGTTCTGGATCGAGTTCTGGCGCAAGATGGCGCTAATCAGATTGCTCTGGAGCAGAGAGAACGGGTAGATCGGCTTGCGGCCCCGGCCCTTGATAACTCTTTTTCTTATTTTCAGGATGAGGATGAAAGACAGCGATTGAAATGGGGAACATCGCTGCAATTACCATACAGCGATGAGCTTACTATCGAGACCTCCTTGGCGACAGCAGAGCTTGAAGATAAGAATGTCAGCCGGGTTCGTGAGAATGAGGGCTCACTGAGCTCGCTCTACCGGCGGGATGAGGCTCGGTACGACCTGTCATATACCTTTAGAGATTTCTCCGGGGCCGATGATGCTCACGACTACTCACTGACTGCCGGGATGCCCCTGTTTTTCGATAATGTGACATTGACCCACGCATACAAAAGCGAGGAAACCGCCAGAGCCGTGATACAGGGCACCAAATATCATGAGAATGCCGTTTCAATTTCCAAGGCCCTCAATGACCGGCTTTCGATGTATTCTAAGTACAGACGCAGTGACTTCTCGGATGAAAATTCGCGGAACACTTTCAGAATCAACGGTTTGTATCGCTTCTTAAATAAACCGAGGCTTTCCGCAGGATGTGAGCTTGTTCTTGACGACACTGATTTCTACTCGCCTGTTTACTATACTCCGGATGGACTGAAAATAATACAGGCGTTGTTCAAGGCCGATGGCCGCGTCTTCGAACATTTGAACTATAACCTTCGGTATGTGGTCGGTCATGCAAGGGAGCGCGAGAGTGGCAATAAAATTGTTCAGAACGGCAGCATGTCACTGGTTATTAGAACCGGCAGTTCTTTGGAATTGGGTTTGCTTTTGGCCTTTTCGGACACGCCCACCTATGGTAGTGAGTATGTCCTGGTCAATCTGAAATACAGCTTCTGAGTTCCAGGACTTGAACCTGCGACCCGCGGATTAGAAATCCGTTGGAAGCTTTGTAAACGGCTTATTGGTATTAGATATCTTATCGTCAAGGAAATCCTCTTAATTGCGTTGGTGTAAAATAGCCGGGGCCTATATCGAATCAAGTCGATATAGGCCCCGAACTGATACAAAACCGGATTAAATTTCCTTAAATGCTGTTTCACTATTCAGCAGCAGTTATTGTCCGGTAAAGCCGGATGTCATCGAAGAACATCTTGCCCGAGCCGCCGGG
>DQCG01000428.1 GCA_003533825.1 Phycisphaerales bacterium | reverse complement strand
CGGTACGCTTGTTCTCGGACTAGCCATAGAGCAATAATAATTTGCACCTTTTTGATGTATGGTACATTAAACAGCCGGGCTGTAGCGAGCAAAATTGCCGCAAACTGAAGCTGTGGAAGAGTGACATGTCAACTTTTTCATAAGCTCAAAAACACCACAATTGATACGGGTTGAGTAGGCCGAGGGAATTTCACCCTCGGCCCCTCCGAGAACCGGACGTGAACCTCTCAGCTCATCCGGCTCCTATCATTCAAACCACATGGAAATACACCATTTGGTTTTTGCTACGTTCAAGGACTCCTCCTGTTAAACAGTTGGTCCTTTGTCGGTAGCTGAATGACCGAGCCCCTTTGCTCGGCTGCCATTACAGCAGCTTCAACGCTACTACGAGCTCGTCCGCCCCTGTGCAACGCTTCGATACTATCAGCCTCGCAGTTTTATTTCTGCTTGTGCCTTTCTCTTAACATCGTTGCGACAGGTTCCCGCAGTTCAACGTCAGAGCCCAGATCAAGTTCACGCCACCTCTATGCCGGGCGCCGCCTGGCCAGTTAGCAGGTATCCGCCAGACTTGTCCTGGGGAAACGTCAAATCCCCAGTTTCGACCCCATCTAAGACTTTCGACAATTAAACGATGGTTCACTTGTATTCGTCTCCTTGATCCACACCTGATACTTCTTACAGTACCTTTTCCGTAACGCTCACGACCATGACTCTTAACCAAAGCCGCTTACGGTGGTTTGCAACCTGCTCCTGCAAGCCGGTTGCGGGAGGCCTACTCCCATCTCTGACACCGCTTGCTGCGGCACACTGACATTATGTTACCATTTTGTCACTACAAATATCAATTTTGCTTAAGTTGAGTCCAAAAAAATGTTATTTTTTAGGCCAAGGACACAATTTACAAAAGAATTATCGGGCGTCATAGTTTTCAATGTACTCCGTCAATTAGGGAGTGACATTGACTGATAAATCATGACATGGATGCCTCAAAGAAAGTTTTTTGTGGCAACAGGGATTTTGGTGCTTGACTTTGAGTTCTTCATAGGTGTCCGGGAAACATACGGTCATGAAGTTTATATACGCATTGTTCGGCTTTTGGCAGGATGCAACATATATAATGATATATAGGAGACTCTGAACGCTCTGAGTTCCAGATGTCCAATGAATCCGCGGTCACATGGAGTTCCCTTTCAATAACTGAACCAGAGTGGGTTGAAGACAAAGTTCCTCATATACCAATGGAAGCAGTTCATCTGCTGCCCGAGCATCTCCTTGTTCTATCGCATGCAAAATACGTGTGACATTTGTCATACTCGCACACAATTATTAATTCTTTGTTGTGTTACTCGGCTTAATTTACTTTCATGCGCTATGTTGTAACGGTAAAACTGGCTGCTTCTGTTACGATGGTTCCATCGGGCCAGGTAACATGGGCGGTGACACGGTGCTTGCCGGGGGTAAGCCCTGTTGTATCTGTACGGAGCATGAAGTGGTGTGGCATTTGCATTTTGATGTAGCCGCCTTTTCCAGTGTACTGTTGCATTGGTGCCCATGGGCCAGAGTCGATACGTGCTTTTGCCGTTGATCCGTTGGGGGCATCATAACAGTTGAAAATAATCGCGAAGCTTTTTAAGGGTATGATTGGATTGTCAAGGCCCATGAATTCGCCTTGGCGATCCACCCTCGACTCGCAACTCGAAATATATCGATGGCTGATGCGGCCTCCTCTGACTTCAATGACCCGGTAGCCTCGCGGGACGTTGTCGACGCCGCGTTCGAATCCTTCGCCTGAGTGCCACCAGCAGCCACAGACTGAAATGCTCGATATAAACTCAATGCCCTTGACGGTAATGCGTTCGTTCTCGTGGGCGTGCCCCTGGAGGACAAGCTTGACATTGTGAAGGGAAAGGATATCGATAAGTGCTTCAGCACGTGATTTGTTGAACTGTGGTGCGATGGGGAAGTCTTCAGGAAAAGTGCCACCGCCGCGTCGTTTGATATAGGTCGACACAATCGGAATATGGATACCACAGATTATAGGGGTCTGCTGCGGTGTAGCTTCAAGATCTGCTTTCAGCCAGGCTATCTGACATGGATCGAGATAGGCATCGATTGTGTTTTTGCCTTGGTGCTGGACGACTGTGTTTCCGTCGAGTGTGATAAAGTGTACGCCGCCAAAGTCAAAAGAGTAGTATGTAGGTCCGAAGCAATCATTAAAAAGCCTACGCGGGTTTGTGTCGTTCAGGGCGATATCGTGATTTCCTGGACAGGCACGAAACGGCATTTGGAGTTGCTTGATACAATCAAGATAGGCCTTGCCTGAGTTGGGATAGAGGCTCATATCGCCCATGTCCCATACGAATGCAGGTTTGAGGGAGTTGATCTCGGCAATGGTTCTGCTAAATTTGGAGGCAGCGAGTTTGCCTCGCTCAATATGAACGTCAGTAATAAAGGCAATATCAAAGTCGCAAACGTCCCGTGTATTTGGCCCGGTGATGGCAGATGTGTTGCAAGTTGCGCCAAGGTATGCCATAGCCGAAAGTGAAAGGAATTGCCTTCGGTCCATTCTATCCTTTTCCTTTCCTTTACCTATGTGATGGTATTTAAAGTCTTTTATCATCCCGTTTTTTTTCTTTAGCATATAAGCAGCAACTCCGTCCATCAAATAGAACAGCCAGACGAACTCAGTAATATTACCAGACACGGCGCATCGTGGAAAGGGGTGACCGGTCCAGAAGGCGCTAAAATGGAACTGGACGCGGATGGCAATGGTTGCGTCATTTTTGCAAATTATCGACACAAGACAGTAAAGTAGTTAATTGAATTTACTTACCCTAGATTTTTGTCCAAAATCCAACAGACACCAGCCGACACCTCAAAACCGTCCGCACGTTTGCCGACAACTTTATCAAGTACGATTGGGATACATATGGGCCGAAGCATACAACAGCTAATCTTATTCGTTTACACTTCCATACTCCCTGGTCTATTTGAAGGATGCTTCGAGCCAGTGTCTGCCCAAGAGCGTTAATTCCCGGAAATTCACAATCCCGTCTCCGGTACGCCTTGGTACGAAGTCCATATAGGGATTATCGGTAAGCCATGCATTGCTCAGAATCGCCAGATCCATGACATCTGTCTTTGTGTCGCGATTCCAATCTCCTTCATAAGGCAAAGTCTCAGGAAGAATCCTCATTTCGGTCGTGAAGTGATAGTCAAACTCATTCGGTCCTTGGAAAGGACTCTCATAGACCAATTCGATGAAGAATGCTGTCCAGCCGGTCGCAGGCTCATCAACCGAAGCCACATATAAACCCCCTCCGAGGTCCGGCAGGGACGTACTGGCCCACGCCGGGCCTATGGTTACCAAGCGAAAGTCTCGTGCCTCTGGATTAGTTGCTTGCCACAGATTCACAGCCTTAGGTTGATCACTAACCTGCACCTTAATTGACCCGTCGTCCAGGAGTTGCCAAGAGAACGCCGGTCGTGGATTTCCGTTCAAGAATGCGTCGTAATATGGCACCAGCGAATTGAGAATGTCCTCGTAGGCTCCGGCCAGGTAGTGGTCCGTGTTTGGTACGTGTCGCAGGTACGTCTCCCCGGAAAGGCCGTCGATATAGTATTGTACCGAGTCGGGGACAAAGAAATCATCCCCTGCGGAGTTGATAATGAACTTGGGAATATTCAACCGGTCAGTGTATTCAAAGGGATCGACTATTTCAAGCAGTGCCGATGCTTCGGGCGTGGCGAGTTGATCGAAAATGCCCATTTCTTCATAAGGGGTCAGGGCTTCGGCCCAGAATCCGTATGTGGCCCAATGGTGAGGGAACGATCGCTTCATATTCAGTAAGTCGCCCACAATCGGCATTATAGCTGTGACTCTGGAGTCGACTGCTGCTGTCAACCATGCTGTCCAGGCGCGTTTCGAGCCGCCTGTCAGCACGAAGTGTTCTATCATTTTAGTTATGTGGGCGCGGTTGCCCATAAAATCCTGTACGCTGTCCATGCAGCGGACGACCGATTTGACCATCGGCAGTTGCACCACCCAATTTGAATCCCCGGTTTCGAGAAACTTCCTCCACGAATAGGCTATGATCTCGTCCTCAATGCGAGGTTCAGATTCATCTGAGAACTGAAGTGGTTGATTCGGCACTGCCGAGACGACAGCTACTACTGAGCGAGTCCCAGCTGCCAAATCACGGTATGCCGGATCTATTGTGGGCGCCGGATCAGTATTTTTTCCGTCATCAATAAGCACCAGAGCAGTGTTTTGGGTTTCTCCGAGTAGCAGGTCCCCTTCGGGCGCAGCAATTGTGATCCAGTGCTTCCATAGAACACGGTTCACCTCGGTTGAATTGCGCCAGCTTTGGGACGTCAGTTCCAGAGTGTAACCCCTGGTGAAAGTGGAAAAGTCGAAACTCGCGCTGCCAATCTGAGCGTAAGAGTAATTGAAATCAGGAATTGCCACGTAGTCGTCTAGCCCAGTAGCAGCGGCTGATTCGCAAAGTAGAAAAGACAAGCCGACAACAAGGTAAAAAAAACAATGACAGATTCTAATTCTCATGCTGCCTCCTCACATTTCTTGCCACTTTCTATCGCGAACAACAGTATTATATACCAGAACGACTTCCCAATCAAGCCCAAAACGACTCGAAAAGCCATTATTAGTTCAATGTCCTGTTTCAACCTAAAGCTTTCATGTATGAATTCGTTGCAGGCATTACAAACCAAGGTTATAATACTCCCAGCAACATCTATCTGATTTTCATGCATTGAGGCCGAAGAGTGGCAAGCAAAACTACCTCAAACAGAAGCTGTTGGAGAGTGACATAAAAACACCAAAATGGCCCAATTTTCACTCGCAAAATCTTTACAACCGAACTACAACCCAAAAGGCCAACATCTCCTTATTTCCAGAAAATCTTAACTTCATAAGCTATTAATCATAAAGTAGTTATGCAGTGGATAAAAAATCGCAAACGTATTCAATGAACTTGTTCAAAAAATAAAGAACTGACAACAAAGCTATCTATAGTCGATGTTGGCAGGGCGTTGAGAAAAGAGACCGAGACAGCAAATACTTCGCACGATGCCTGGCGCTGGAAAAACGTCAAGAAGAAGACTGATAAGGAAGATGCTTTGAAGTTGGCCAAGCTATCGGCTATGAACCAAATACCCACTGTGCATATGCTGCCCAAGAAGGTGAGAGAAAAACGATCGCTCATCAAATACAGACAGAGGCTCGTAAAGAATAAGACAAGTATACAGAATTCCATCCGGGCCATCTTTTCCGGACAAGGGATATAGATATTCTGAGGGCAGTGTGTGAGGAGTATTACAAAAAGGGCCTATGTCGCATTCGCTGGCATAGGCCCCGAGATCATTCCAGTAGTGCTATTATTTCCGCTACAGCAGAATTAGCTACTCAGCAGCTTCTCTCGGCTGATACAGACGGATGTCATCAATATACATCTTGCCTGAACCGCCGGGAATCGTCATGTTGCCCTGGGT
>DQCG01000177.1 GCA_003533825.1 Phycisphaerales bacterium | reverse complement strand
TTAGCATTCCCGGGGGCCGGGATTTGATAGAGCTATTAAGATTATGAATAATATTAAGTTACCCTATGCCCTGAATAAGTGCAAGGTCTGTTATCTGCGTGCCTGCTGCCGGTCTGCACAAAATTCGTGAATATGTTGATAATCAACCGCTCCACGATTCTGTCCGGACGGCCCGGGATTTTACGAGTTTCTTTTTGATTTTTCTCCACAATTCCGGTACAATCCGGCCGATATCGGATTTTATGGAGGAGCAGTTAGAAACTTGTTAAGCTGTTTCCTAACGAGCTTTCTCCCGTGTAAGATATGGTTGCAGTGAAATCCGCCCTGAAAAGAGTATATCGAATTAATTGTTAATGCTTGAGTGTTTCCGCACAATAAGTGTGAAGGAGAGCCGATTATGAACGGAATCGATATCCAGACGACTCCCCCGCCCTGGTGGGCCCAATTATTGCTTTCAGCCGTTCTATTTACTATTACATTGTCTGGCTTCGGGATACTCGCCGCATACTATCCAAAGGAGAAGACTTCATGATAAACGACGACTTTCTCGATCTGCCAAGCCCGATAGCCGTCTCAGGAAACAACGGCTCAGATCTCAAAAAAGACTGCATTAAAGCCGCCCGCGTGTTTCGCAGATGGAAGAACCTTTTTTTCATGATTATAGTCCTGTGTCTTCTGCTGCTCCAGGCATCCTTTTGGCTTGTCAGAACCGGGCAAATAGGAATTCCCGAAGACTCGAATGCCGAGCCATCCATTGTCTTAGGCAGCGACAAACAGGCCGGCCAAACTGCAGAACGGATTTCGATGGCGCCGAACGACTCGGCCGGAGAGGGATTCGCAGCATCGGCAAATGGACCGCGGAGCCTGAGTATTTTGACCTTCGACATAACATTCGAGCGTTTAACTTCAATAATCCGCCTTACCAATGTTGTACTCGTATTCACATCTGTGCTTTACGGCTTGACGATGTATATCAGCCTGGGAATTTCGTTCAAAGTGAGGCTCGGCGGCCTGGGCCATATATGTAAAGCTTTGTACTTATCTCTGATCATATTCGTTCTGCTGCTGCCCTGGCAGATGCTCTTTGGTCCGGTGGTGTTGGGAGCCACCTATACTCCGCAAGAGCTCGTTAGCTGGTGCACGGCGGACATAAGCGACACATTCGGCATGCTCCTTTTCTATCTGCGTTTCTCCGGTTACTGGGCTTTTGTAATGCTGCTCCTGATTATGGCGCAGTTGCGCAGTGCCAGGTGGACCAAAACCGTCCTTAGCGCATTTGGGTAGGCATAGCAACTAAGATGCCCAAGTAGAGCTTTCCACAATATCTTAAGAGCGGTCTTTATAATGAGGGACGTCTGATTATGAAGCGAATACTTGCAGTTGTGGGGAGTCCTCGCAGAAACGGCAACACGCACATCCTGGTCTCGAAAATAGTCGAAGGAGCAAGGGCGAACGGCGCCGTCGTCGATGAGCTGTTTCTTGGCGAGCTGACCATTCGCGAGTGCGACGGCTGTCACGCATGCTGGAAGGGCAAAGAGTGCAGCAAGAACGATGATATGCGAGCCATTTATCCGGCGATAATTCAAAGTGACGTGATAATTTTCGGCACGCCCGTTTATTGGTATGGGCCGACCGCCCTGATGAAGGCGTTCATCGACCGGTTCGTTTACTTCAACTGCCCCGAAAACAGGCAAAAGATAAAGGGCCTCTCCGCGGTGTTAGCCATCCCGTTCGAGGAAGGCGACCTCGATATGGCCGGAGGCGTTATCGAATTCTTTCAAAAATCTCTCGCGTATCTGGAAATAAAGCTTCTCGGCCAAATAATAGTTCCCGGTGTAGGCGAAAAAGGTACCATCCGCCGTAAGCCCGAATCCCTGCAGCAAGCTTACGACCTCGGCCAAAAGCTGGCATAATCCGATACTCCTTGTAAAATTTTTCAGTAATTTCAAAATTAGATTGACCGATATTGACATTAGCAATATAATATAATTATGGATGACGTGGAATTTAGCTGGGACGCCTGTAAGGCCAGGCAGAATTTGCAGAAGCACAAGGTCTCTTTTGAGGAAGCCACCACAGTTTTCTATGATGAAAATGCTATTGAATTTTTCGATCCCGAACACTCAGTCGACGAAGACCGGTTCTTAATGCTCGGTCTAAGCGGGCATCTGCGGATCATAGTCGTGAGCTATTGTTTGCGAAAGAGAAATTCAGAAATTCGGATTATTTCAGCACGCAAAGCGACAAAGAAGGAAGAGAAAGCGTATATCGAAGGAAAGAAATGAAGAAAGAATATGATTTTTCGAAGATGAAGGGCCGGAAGAATCCTTATGCGAAGCACTTGAAGAAGCAGGTAACGCTCCGGCTGGGAATTGATGTGATCGAATATTTCAAGGGCCTGGCCGAAGAAACAGGGATTCCATACCAGAACCTGATTAACCTCTATCTGCGTGAGTGTGCGCACTCCCGCAAAAAGCTGACTCTGAACTGGGCATCGTAAGACAAAGCAGTTTAAGCAAGCCCGACCCCGCGCTTATTTTTCGATATAGCCGAGTGCTTTGTTTTGCAGGTAAATGGCAGAGATGGGATTGTGGGTTACTTTTTGCCGGGGGATATTTAGCACATCAAGGGCTTGCCGGATAGCGGAGGCGGCTTTTTGGGGATCTTCACCCTCGAACTCGATCTCGGCGGTCCAGCCGAGACCTTCGATGTATTCGACGGCGGTGAAAAAACCGTGCCGGGGTACTTCCCAGAGGCGGGCCTTTTCCTTTCTCAATGAGAACCAGAATTCGAAGCCGAGGTTGTCCAACAGCGCCCGGCACATATCGAGCGGGCCTGTGAACAGCGGCAGTTTGCCTTCGGGGTAAAGCGAGCGTTTGAATTTTAGGTTTCCAATAGACACAATTTCCAGCTTGACGAAATAGACGGTGGATTCTTTTTGCGGCCGGATCCACTGCCTTATTCGGATGTTCTTCTCGACCGGATCCCAATTCCCGGCAGGCGGCCTGTAGTAGTGGTCGGTAAATTCATAAGGAAAAGCAATTTTCGCTCCCAGGCGGTCGAGCCTCGCCTGGAAATCTTCAATGTCGTCGATTCCGAACCTGACTTCACATTCGTATGGTTGTGTCATGCCCTGATACTAACATTCTACACCGAAGCGGGCCAGTAGAATTCACAAGCTTCGAAATACGATGAAGCCACTATTCATAATTACGAACCGCGATTTTTCTTGACGGGAAGATGGCTAATCTGGTATAAATGGATTTGTGAGATTTTGTGGCTTTTTTGGGCTTTTGAGCAGGCGAAATGTGGTGAAAGCAAAACTTACTAACCGTTCTTTTTGAAGGAGGATCATCATGTCTAAGAAAATGATTTATTTGGTCTCTTTTGTTTTGGTGACGGGCCTGGTCCTGACGAGCGCGGCAAAAGCTGTTGACCCGGATCTTATCGGCTACTGGAATTTTGATGAGACATCCGGTACCACAGCATACGATGCAACCGGTAATGGGAACGATGGCACCCTCAATGGCGATCCACAG
>DQCG01000595.1:3278-5320 GCA_003533825.1 Phycisphaerales bacterium | reverse complement strand
GGAATTTTTGGTTGACAAAGTTTTTTCGGCCGTCAATAATGTGCTGCGAATAGCCGAAGTGGCGGAACTGGCAGACGCGCGGGATTCAAAATCCCGTCCTGGCGACAGGGTGAGGGTTCGAGTCCCTCCTTCGGCATTTTTTATTATTCTCACTCGCTGCCGCCGCGGTAATCAGCAGTGTATTTACACCCAAATTGCCCCGCCACCCATTTTCCATCGATTTTACTGGGTGGCAGCCTCATCCCGATTGTGCTTTATCGGGATGGGGATGGCTTTAACTGAGCAATATTCCATCACTAAAAGCACACATATTAAGTACAATTGGTATGAGATTTTGCTTGACGAAAAGACAGCTTATTTGGTATAAGTGAAATAGATAAGCATCTGTAAGCTTTTTAGTCTTCCGGTGGATGAATTTTTTGGTGTTTATTTAAGATTTTCTATTAGTTGTTAACCAACTATATTGGCATTTGGAAGGAGGTGATTTCAAGCCAAAAGGACTGTCCCGGACGGACACAGCTTCAGATACGAAAGAAACAAGAACTATTATAGGTCGTTCTTATTTTAACACTATTTTATGTAGGAGGATTATCATGTGTAGAAAACGGTTTTTTATAACTTTTATTGTTCTCGTGCTGGCCCTGACTCTAACGAGTCCGGTCAGTGCAGACCTTGTTGGCTGGTGGAGGTTTGACGAAGGCTCAGGGACCACCGCCATGGATGCAAGCGGTAACGGCAATGACGGCACCCTCAACGGTGACGCGCAGTGGGTGGCAGGTCAGCTTGGAGGAGCGATACAGTTCAATGGTTCCAACGCTCGCGTCGTGGCTTCGAATATTCCGTTCGATAATCGAAGTTTCACTATCATGATGTGGGTTAATGCGGTGTTGTATACCGGCGAACAGGTTGTCTTCTCCACAGGGCTAACAGGTTCAACTAACACGGATATGCACCTTCGGATCGGTGGGCCAGGTAGTGGAAATGTACCTCCCGGCGGCGTTCGCATGGGATTCTACAGCAATGACCTCGATACTCCCGGCGGGCTAATCGAGGAGAATACCTGGTACCACATAACCTTCTGGTACGATTTTGAGAACCAAAACAGAAGGATATACATCGACGGAGTACAGGAAGCTGAGGGTGGTGCTACACCCTATCTTGGGACATCAGGTGATACGGTTATTGGTGCATGGGGTACCGGTCAGTGGTTTAGGGGCATTATTGACGATGTACAGGTTTACGATCATGCTCTGACGGAGAACGAGATTCAAGCTGCTATGTTAGGTCTTGAAGGGTATCCGTATGCTTCGAGCCCAAATCCGACTGATGGCGCACTCTATGCCGATACGTGGGTAAGCATGAGCTGGCGCGCGGGAGATTTTACCGTCTCGCACGATGTGTACTTCGGCGAGAATTTAGAGGATGTAAATAACGGCACCGGCGACACATTCCAGGGCAACCAGAGCCTGGAGGAATCGTTTTTTGTTGTCGGCTTTCCCGGATTCCCTTATCCGGACGGCCTTGTCCCGGGCACTACTTACTATTGGCGAATCGATGAGGTCAACGAGTCCGAGCCGAACAGTCCATGGAAGGGTCCCGTCTGGAGCTTCATGATTCCTCCCAAGACTGCGTATGAGCCCAGTCCGGCGGAAGGTGCCGAGTTAGTCGACCTGAATGTGCAGCTTACATGGACGGCAGGTTTCAACGCAAAATTGCACTATATTGTCTTCGGTGAAGATTTCGACGAGGTGAGCAACGCTGCCATGGGTGTTCCNNGTCGATGAGTTCGATGGCATCGGTACGTATAAAGGCGAAGTCTGGAGTTTCACCACTCTGGGTGCCGTAACCGGGCCAAACCCGGCTGATGGTGCTGTGGATGTGAAGCCGTCGGTACTTCTTAGCTGGAATGCGGGTGCCGTGGCCGCTTCGCACGAGGTGTATTTCGGCACGGATGCGGACGCCGTGGCCAATGCCACGACAGCCTCACCCGAATATAAGGGTCCAAAAGCCCTCGGTGAGGAGAGCTATGACCCCGGCAAGCT
>DQCG01000595.1:2339-3221 GCA_003533825.1 Phycisphaerales bacterium | reverse complement strand
GGAAACGTCTGGAGCTTTTCGACCGGCGATTTCTTTGTCATAGACGATTTCGAGGACTACGATGCCGGCGATAACCAGATATGGTTTGCCTGGCATGATGGACTTGGCGCCGGCGCGCCGGGCAGTCCCGATTATGTTCCCGGTAACGGTACCGGATCCGCCGTAGGCGATGAAACTACTGCTTCCTATACCGAGGAGACTATAGTTCACGGCGGCGGCCAGTCAATGCCGATTTCCTACGACAACAATAAGCAGGGCTTCTCGAACTATTCGGAAACGGATCTGACGCTGGCAGACCAGCGTGACTGGACCGAGGAAGGCGTTGCGAATCTGTCAATATGGTTCAGAGGCTTCGCTGCATCCGTCGGCAGCTTTGTCGAGGGNNCCGGTCGGCACTTACAACATGACCGGCTCCGGCGCAGATATCTGGAACGAAGCGGATGAGTTCCACTATGCCTATAAGACGCTAACCGGCGTCGGCTCGATGGCCGCGAAGGTCGAGAGCGTAAGCAATACCAACAACTGGGCCAAGGCAGGTGTAATGATTCGCGAGAGCCTCGAACCTGGCTCCGTGCACGCATCAATGGTAGTCACACCTGGTCAGGGTGTTTCCTTCCAGCGCCGTACCTTCACAGATGATACCAGCAGCAACACAGACTCAGCCGGGATCGAAGCACCGTACTGGGTGAAGATCGAGCGTGACCTGGCCGGCAACTTTACGTCTTACAGTTCCGCCAACGGCTCAACGTGGGATCTGCTGGGCACAGATAGCATAACGATGGGCTCGAACGTCTATATCGGTTTAGCTGTGACCAGCCATGATGCGGCCCGGACGTGTGAGGCCGTATTCACCAACGTTTCGACTACCGGGACGGTCAGCCC
>DQCG01000595.1:2077-2307 GCA_003533825.1 Phycisphaerales bacterium | reverse complement strand
TGGGCGAACCAGGATATCGGTATTGCCAGCAACGCCGCCGAGCCGCTGTATGTGGCCGTTTCCAACAGTGCCGGTTCGCCTGCAGTAGTGATTAACGATGATCCTGCCGCGGCGACGATCGACACCTGGACTGAGTGGGTGATTCCGCTGCAGGCGCTTGCCGATCAGGGCATTAACCTGAGCAATGTTGACAGGATCGCGATTGGCCTGGGAACCCGGGGCAACATGAC
>DQCG01000595.1:0-2008 GCA_003533825.1 Phycisphaerales bacterium | reverse complement strand
GGAGTTAAGATTGCCATAGCCTTTATCAGGTTCTGGCGATAAGAGGCGATGGATCGCCGTTTTGCAGCTAATACGGGGCCTATACCGATTTGATTCGGTATAGGCCCTTTCAAATTGTTTGCTGAGTGACAAGTAGGTAGAAGAAATTTCGTTCCGTTTAGGAAAGCTATTCTAATTAGATTCCAGTCTAAAAAGCCTATTAAAAGCCGTTGTGCTATTCAGTTACCGGCTTTTGAGGTCTTTCCGGCAGGGGGATTGGTGCCGTGCGTTTGGGGCCGTTGGGTGTTGTGCTGTAGTCGAATCCGAATTTAGAAGGCAATTGGCCGGTGCTTGTTTCGTCGCCGAGTAATCTGTTATGCTCATCCGAAAGGGCGGTCATATTGTCTCTCTCAATAGCCCTTCTTATCGTTACTTGGGGTACGCCAAGGAGTCTGCTGATACACTTTTCTTCGATTTCGATCAACACCGAAGACAAATGCTGTTTCTGGGTATCGTTCAAAATGTCCTGACCTTTGATAAACCGCTGTATCGTGTAAGAATATAACTGTGCAAAACGCCGGGCGATAGCAGGCTTGCTGAGGCTTGTTGTTGGTAATGGTATACCCATCCCTTGTGAAGACAGAGGTATTTTACTTTCGAGCAATTTTAATAATATAATATCATAGAATTCATGTATTACCGTCCAGTCAGCGTATTTTTTAATCCGGTCATCGGCCACCTGCAGAAGCAATTGCTCGCCCTCCGGGATATTAATATTAGCCGCGAATCTGGCTATATGAACTATTATCTCGGGTTTGCTGGACTCAACGACCTCTTTGAGCTGCTCAGCGATGGTCGTTGCAGGTTCGTTGTTTGATGTTATCCCGGCGTTTAACTGTTGTACAATTGCGGGATTTGTAAGGCAGTGAACCGCCCAGTATCGAATAACCATATTCTCATCTTTTAGCATCCCCATAGCCAAATCTGTGAGCCGCAAATCTTGCATGCCATCTATTAAAATCAGAAGATTGATGTTTACGTTGGTTGTCCGTTCTTCCGTTTTTAATGTTTGAGCCTGCTCAAAGCCTGCCTTAATATGAGTATAAGCCGATTCGGAGAATTGTTGGGCGTATTGGCTCTGGGTGCTTTTTTTGCTCAGGATGACCGCACGGACCTTAGCTATGGATGTAAAATCCCTCGTTTTGACTAATTCCGTTACTGCTTCAGAAAGAAAAACGTCAATGACTTTTTTGTCCTGGTCGTCAATAACACTTTTTTTCAGTACAGCATCGATGTCTCTCGTATTGACGGCTACTGTACTCGAATTAATCGCCAAGATAAAAAATACTGCTAAAATAGCAAAAAACGCCTGTTTTATTTTCATTTTGCAAACACCCTAAAAAATAGCCGGCTTTGATTTAGACAATTCCCAGCTTATATCTGCATTCAACATTATCCACTTTAACTTTTAAACCTGCTTTTGTCAAGTGAATTCACAGACATGGTGAAAAGTCCATTTTTTGTTATTTGACTGTTTGGTCTTAACTTTCCGATAAAAGCTGGTAAAATCCAGGTAATATAAAGAAAAGGTAAATATGTGTTTTAACTGACAGGATATGAGAATGGCTGAGCCGGCTCCAAAACTTATTCGGACGGATCCTTTCCGCCTGCGTATGGAACGGAGAGGCCGGATGGTGACCGATGCCACCATTTTCGCATCGAGGGCTGTCAAGCTTGAGCCTGGTGCCGTCCGTCAGCTTTGTGACGCTGCTTCTTTGCCTCCGGCAAGAAAAGTCCTTGCAACCGCCGATATCCACGTTGGCTTCGGTGTGCCGATTGGGGCCGTGTTGGGCTTGGAAGACGCAATTATGCCCCCTGCGGTCGGGTACGACATTAATTGCGGGATGCGGCTGCTGCATACGCCATTTTCAAAGGGCGAGATCAATACCGAAAAAATTGCCGCCGATATCGCTCGCGATATCCCGCTCGGCGAGGGCCGGGAGAATTTGCAGTTGGACAAAGCAGGGAT
>DQCG01000235.1 GCA_003533825.1 Phycisphaerales bacterium | reverse complement strand
CAGATACAGCGAGCCAAAACGGGTCTGGTAAAGATACATCAGGATAATCACCGCCCCGATGCCAACCGCCCCGGCAGAGAAGACCAGAAAGCTGCTGTCGAAGCTTGAGGCTTTATCCTGCCCGGCCGATTTAAGAATATAGATACCTCTCAATACTACAATGACCAAAATGGGGATAAGAAAAGCAAGCGGGCCGGCAAGGGCCAGGTGTTTGACAAACCGTGCTGCCGGTGCCCCGGATTGCCTGGCGGCGAGCAATAAACTATAGAGATGAGTCAATGGTCTTGCATCACGATTTATCAAAAACTGCTCCGGCAGATCCGCACTTGAATAATTCTTCATCGCCGCGGCGGCACGGTCCGGCAGGTAAACCGAAAGCAATCCCTCCGGAGTAAAGAGATCGCCGGCACCGTTTATCAAAGCGAAACGGTCCCGCAGGGCACCGGGCTCGCCCGTGACACTTTCGGAATCGGATGCAATAAACCATGTGTCTTCGCCGGGTGCCAGAACAAGCCGCGAAAAAATCTTCTCAAGCGTGCGCTTCGTCGAGGCACCGAGATTGACAAGCTCGGTGCCCATTATATTCTCCCCCCCTGCCGTCCGGACGGCCAAGACACCACCTGATGACAAAGACTCCTTAATCTGTCGATAGAATTCGAGCGTGTAATACCGGTTGAGCACCGAACTGGTCGCTTCCGGCAGATTGAGAATGACGACGTCGAATGTCCCCTGCCTTACCGTCAGCAAAGATCGAATGTCGGCTGTAACAGGCTCGAATCGCTCATTGGTGATTTTAAGCCCGGACGGTATGAATTCATTGACTTTCTGCACATACTCGCTGTCGCTGTGTGTCCAGGTGACTTTTTCAATCTGCGGCAGTTGCAGCAGCCCGCGGCAAAGGCCGAGTCCCGAGCCGACGACAAGAACTTTCGCCGCATCGGGCTTCTGGCACAGGGCTATCGCTGCGATTCTTCCGGCAGCACTCTCGTCGGGCATCGCTTCGGCCACACTGCCCTCGCGGATTGCAACCCACTGGCCCCGGTACGTGCCGTATAGATACTCGGCCTGGGCGGTCTGGAACGAACCCGCCAGGGCATTCTTTGGCAGCAGCTTCGTCCATTTAATGACCCGCATACGAGTGCTGAGGATTTCATCGAATCCCCGGACAAGGCAAAGACAAACAACAAAGGGCACCAAAAAAGATAACGCACAGGCAAGGAGCCGGCCTGCGAGTCGGGCGGCCCGTCGCGGGTCCGGTATGAAAATCTCCGCAAACCGAACGAGAAATACTGACAATGACAAAATGAAAGCAAGCAGAAGGAAAATCCTCGCCGGGCTTATGCCGAAACCCAGCAGAATTGTTACCCCGATTCCGCCGGCGAAACTTCCCGCCGCCTCGATCATGTACACGTGCGAGACGGGGAATTTATCGCCCTGCTGAATCGTACCCGAACCAACCCACCGGCAGGCTATCGGAAACAGCATCCCCGTGACGAGACTTATCGGGGCATTGACGATTATCGACACGAGGAGAATGTCCCGAACAGACCAGAGGGCGTACGATTCGATGCCGGCAAGCTCCCGCGCCTGAATAATCAATATCGCCTGGAGAATAAAAGCCGGCAGGTAAACCAGGAAAAGAATTTCGATCCGTTTGAGCAGTTTTTCGGCAATAGCTTGAGCTTTGCGAACGAGCACCGCGCCCAGGCCGACCCATAAAAACCATGAGCCGAAAAATATGCCGACGCTGATATCATTGCCTTCGAATGTGGTGACGAACTCGCGGAAGAGTAAGGTTTGGGCCGCGATGGAAAAAAGCCCGTAACTGAATATCAGCAAGCCTCGGGCAAACTTCATTTCTCGTTCTCACCAAAAACTTCCGCCTGGAAGACCAGAAAGCTCGCGCCTTCTTTCCATCCATCGGCGGGCAATCTGGCCTTCATGGATAATTGCGTGAGCATTTGCTCGACGTTCCAGCCCTGCTCGGGCGCGATCTGCGGCAGAAAGACGGCCGAATGACCGTCCTTGTTTAGCACGACGCCGTCAATGCCTATGCGGATTTCATCCGGCGACGCAATCGGCGCAGGTACTGTCAGCGCGGATATCTCGATTGTGATGTCCTTTAATTCGTCCTGCGATACCTGTGAAAAGCGCTTGTCGTTCACGCAGGCGTGAATCGCATTTGTTATTACCGACTTATACAAAGGCTTCGTCGGGAATATGTCACCTATGCAGCCTCTGAGCATACTATTTTTCTTCAATGTCACGAACGCCGCCCGGGCGGGCCGCATCGCGTCGCTGATAGTTATTCCAAGATCGGACGCCTCGGGGAAGCGGCGGTTCTGCAGGGCGTATACCATGGTCTTTCGCGCCAGCAGCAAAAGTTGTTTTTTGTCATCCTCTGTCAATTCCGAATTGTTTGCCTGCGGCATGATTTCAGGATGCTTTACCCACACTCCCGAAAAAGCGATAGACATATAACTGACGGAATTGGAAAAATCGCCGGTCAATTCTCCTGAAATTGTATATTTTATTAGGTGTGCCTTTGATGACTCACTCATCATAGAAAGCAGAATCGCTATCGGCACGGATCCGCAAATCGTTGCTCCAGTCTTTCGTTTGTATTCCAAAAAGCCTTTCGCATCCAGATTGGCAATATGCTGATAAGCTCCCATATCGACCTTTTTTATTTGCTCGGGGATATTTTCCGTGAAGGGAACGTAACGATGTCCACGCCCATAATGCACAAAGTCCGAGCTTGCAATAACGAGGGTGTCCTCGTCCACCAGGCTTCTTAGAATAGCTCCGACCTTCTCAACCGCCTCCAACGAACATTGTCCGGCGACAATCGGCACAAGCTTGAAATCTCCCTGACAGTATTGCAATATCGGCAGTTCCATTTCAATACTGTTTTCCGATAGATGTGCTTGCGGCACGTTTTGTACCATCGGGAACTTTAGAAGCTTGTCTATGAATTCAGTATCCAGCGGTATCTGTCCCAAAGGAGTTTCAAAATGGGTCGCTCTTGGCACACTGATGATTTCTTCCATGGCGGTGCGATGGCTCGGGCCGATAACTACAATTCTTTTGTACTTTTTTGAAATCGTTTTGAGTCCGTAAGCCGCCGTTTGCCCGGACCATTGATACCCCGCATGAGGCAGGATCAGTGCGATTACATTTCTTATCGTTTCAGGTTGGGCTTTTTCGAAGAAACTCGTGAACTGCTTTTTAAGTTCTTCAGGATCGCTGGAATACCACGTACCGGCCAGCGACGAACGCAGAACGACTTTTACAGGCTCAGCAGGCTTTTCCGATAAAACCGTGTCCGCCGCCTTCGATGGAGCGGGGATTTCTTTTTTGCACACGCTTACAAGAAGAAGGCCGAACGCACACACGCACAGTACCGGTAAGTGGAATAAACGTTTTCGCCGCCCGAATTTATTTAGCTGCATGTCCATATCAACCGCTCCATTTACCTTGTTTCAGGATATTTTCCATCGGTTTGACGGGGCCGGGATAACCTTTGAATCGAATCGCCCGTACGAATTTACGCGGTGAGGCTTTCTTTGCAAACAGCGAAGCCCCCGCGACAATCATCGAGCCGGCTCCAATGAGTTTTCGAACAAATTTTCTGCGTGTCATCTCCAGACTCCGTATATTTCCTTATTGCAATCGGGACAGCGGCCGAATCTGAGCCGGTTCCTGAGAATCGTATAGCCGCTGCGTTCGATCAGCAGCCCCTTACAGCCCGGGCAATATGTGTTTTGCCCTTCTTTGCTGGCAACGTTGCCGATATATACGTAATTCAACCCTTCGCCCATCGCAATCTTGCGGGCTTTCTCCAGCGTTCTCAGCGAGGTCGCCGGCAAATTCCGCATTTGATAGCGGGGATAAAAACCTGAAAAGTGCAGCGGCGTATCGGCGCCCAGATTCATTTTAATCCAGCGCGCAAGCTCGCGCAACTGCCCCGGCTCGTCGTTCAGCGTCGGAATCACCAGGTTCGTCACTTCAAGAAGTATTTCACTCGCTTTAGCTAAAATCAGAGCGTTCTGTACCGGTTTCAACGTCGCCGAGCAGACATCCCGGTAGAATTCCTCGGTAATCGCCTTCAAATCGATATTCGCCGCATCGACATGCTGGAGCAGTTTCTTCCACGGTTCTTCGTTTATGTACCCGGCCGTAACAAGCACGTTGCGTATACCTGCCTCATGGGCCAGTTTCGCACTGTCGTACGTGTACTCGTAATAAACGATCGGATCGGTGTACGTATAGGCGATGGATGGGCACTGATATTTGTTCGTCTCGGTAACAAGCCTTTCCGGCGGGCAATTATACGCCGGGATATTTCCGTCCTCCGGATTGGCCTGCGAAATCTCCCAGTTCTGGCAGTTTTTGCAGTGGAGGTTGCAGCCGACGGTCGCTACCGAAAGAATGCTGCTGCCCGGCAGAAAATGAAAGAGCGGCTTCTTCTCGATCGGGTCGATGTGAATTGAGCAGGGATACCCGTAAACGACGGTTCGCAGCACACCGTCGATATTGATTCGCACCCGGCATTCACCGCTCTGGCCGGGCTCAATCAGGCACAACTTCGGACATAATTCGCACTGAACCTTCACTCTTATGTCTCGCAATTATTTTATATCCGGCCGGCTTCACACAGTTCGCGGATCCGGATGAATCCACGGCCGGCGATACGGCCGGCGCAAAAGACTGTTCGCCTCGTCATCATCCACGACCCTGCCTTTTTCAGGGTCCCAGGCCAAAGACCTGCCGAGCTTGCAGGAGATATTGGCCAGGATGCACGATGTTGCGGTGATATAACCTTCTTCGATATCGGATACCGGTCTGCCGCGGGAATCAACCGCCGCTAAGAAATTCTTCCAGTGCCGGCGTATCGCCGAAGCAACATGGCGCTCCAGGTCCTTCTCGGTCTCGTCTTCCGGGTACTTATCGTACTCATAAAGCGCATCGCCGTGAGCCTTTTCGCCGCCCCTGCCGCGGGGAATAAAGTCGTATTTATGGACGTCTGCCTTGAGCGTACCTTTATCGCCGTAAATGAAACCGGCCCAGGGATATTCCGGGTCCGGCGCACTGCCCCATGTACGATGCGTCCAGACCACCGGAATGTCGCCGAAATCAAACGTGGCGATCTGTGTGTCGCTGATATTGGCCCTGCTGTCCTTGTCGACGAGAATGCCGCCCGATGAGCTGATGGTCTTCGGCCAGCCCAGATCGAGCATCCAGCGAACCATATCCAGCATGTGCACACACATATCGCCAACGATACCGTTGCTGTATTCCATGAAGGCCCGCCATCCGCGTGGATGGGGGATTTTGTTATATGGCAGCATGGGAGCCGGTCCTGTCCACATGTCCCAGTCAAGGTGTGCCGGCGGATCGATGTCGGGCGGATTGCTGCGGTTACGCATATGATAATAGCAGCAAATCTCAACGTAGCCGATTTTCCCGAGCTTGCCGGGTTTGATTATATTTTCGCGGGCCTCGACCAAGTGCGGCGTGCTTCGTCGCTGCATATTAACCTGTACGACACGCTTGTATTTTCGTGCCGCAGTGAGCATTGCCTGGCCCTCGACGACGTCCTTGCTGATGGGTTTCTCGACGTAAACATCCGCGCCGGCCTTAACCGCGGCAATCATCGCCAGGGCATGCCAGTGGTCGGGCGTCGCGACGTGCACGATATCGAGCTTTTCCCGCTTTAACATCTCGCGGTAGTCGCCGTAAGTGCGAGGTATTTTTTTCGAGACCTGCCGTTCGGCGACCATCTTAGCGGCCTCGGCCAGCATCCTGGAATCCACATCGCACAGCGCAACGACTTCAACCGGTTCGATCTGAAGCAAACGGAAGTGTGCGGCCTTGCCATACCAGCCGCAGCCGATTAATCCGACGCGTCTTGGTTTTTGCCGGGAAGCTCCGGCGGTGTATGCACCGAGAGCCGGAAGTGCCAGCGAAGCAACGCCGGCCTTAAGAAAATCACGACGATCCATAAAATACCTCCAGAAAATAATCTAATAATGGACCAATACCACGCCGGATTATACTTGTATCCAGAGTCGTTTGCAAGCACCACCTCCAATGATTTCAAAAGGTTGAGACATGACTATAGAATATGTATGGCATATTTGATAAGACTTATATATAAAAAAAATTTAGAATTCGAGTCTTGAGAATTAGGCATCCATAATTGTATGCGAGGATAAGAGATGGATCTAACGGAGATTTTTTTGGAATTTACTTGATATACAACATATAATATGATATAATATATATTAAACTAAAAATGTTTAGTTGGTAGTTTTGGGTGTCGGGATGTGAAAGGACAAATCGAAAGCTTATTTTTCTCCTTATGCTCTTGTGCTCATCTGTGTCTTTGTGATTCGTGGAGCGAAAAATGCAAAACAAAGCCAATTTGCAGAACAGGGTAATTACCGCTAAGTTAGTAATGATAATGACTTATGGGGATATTAACAGTTGAAAATAGCGAAAAAACAAAGCCAAATAAAGCCAATTTTATCCAAGCGAACGATGGCTTTGTCATTCCTGTGAAAACAGGAATCCAGAGTTGTTGACGGTTTTTGATTCCGCATCGAGTGCGGAATGACAATAATAGCGGAGCATTTTACATAATACGATATGAAAAAACAAAGCCAATTTTTAAAGGGCAGAAATGGGTGTATGTATCTGCATATAAAGGTAATACGAAATTTTAGGATTGTTTCGGACAACGAAAAAACAAAGCCAATCAAAGCCAATTTCTTCAAAGCACATGTGACGGCAGCAGTTTCATGTTTTATACTGCCTATTTGGTTACAGAATCCTTACTTATGAAAGGAAAACCATAATGACACAGCAAATAAACTGGAAAATGTGGATTTTCGCAGTGTTTTTGCCTTTTATTTTCGTTTGCCCTCTGCTCCGGGCAGTTGAAATTGCGAAAATCGCTCAATATTCTGTTCTGGAGCTTACTTTCGAAGGGCCGGCACAAAGCCCGAAGGACGTGCCGGCACGGGATATCGATTTTTGGGTTCGATTCCGGCACGAAAACGGCTCGCCCGAATATAAGATTCACGGCTTCTGGGACGGCGACGGAAAAGGAGGCACCTCCGGCGGCGTTTTCAAAATCCGCTTCTGCCCGACAAAACCCGGGCGATGGAACCTGGTTGAAGTATATTCGAATAAACAAAAGCTAAACGGCCAAAAGCAGGGCCAATCTGTGACCGCTGTTGTGTGGCACGGGCTTCCAGCCCGTGAAAACACAGCCAGGATGGCCGTGCCACATCCGGGTTTCTGGATTATCGATCCCGACAGCCCGGGCTGCCGGTGGTATATGCGCTCTGACGGCTCGCACCAATATATCTTCGGCAATACACATTATACATTCCTCTCCGGCTATCAAAGCGGCAACAAGCCCAGCGGAAACGATATCACAGCAGATATCGCCGGAAATGCGAAATATTTCAAGAAACTTCGCTTCAGCCTGTACGGCGGCCGTTATGTCAATCCGCAAGCAAAGCCGTTTTTCGATAATGACGGGCATTTGAGCGATTCCGGCGATAATTCGCACCGGCCGAATCCCCGCTGGTTTGGTCAGCGTGCCGACCTGGCCGTGCGAACCGCCTGGGAACATGATTTGATAGCCGATTTGATTCTGTGCGGCCCGGATACCAAAGAATCACGTTCGGTACTTCGAGCAGGCAATAACGACGGCGATCCAACGCCTTATCTTAAATATATCGCCGCATGTTACGGCAGTTATCCAAACGTCTGGATATGTCTGTGCAACGAATTCAATATCAAGGAGCCGAAATATTCCGAAAAGCAAATCGCCCGCTTCGGACAAATCATCAGGCAATACCTGCCCTACCCCACACCGCTGAGCGTCCATACGGTGCCGCGTACGCTGTGGCCGGGCAAGTTCGACGAGCTTGAAGGCTGGAACGACCATCAGATAATCCAGAAGAAAATTCGCAACCTACCCGACGCCGCCGATGCGATTCAACGTACATGGCGAAATCCGGACGGCAAAGGCCCGCGTAACAAGCCGACGATTAACGATGAATTAAGCTACGAAGGAAAAGGTGACAAACACACCGAGAACGACACAATCGAGTCCCATCTCGGAGCATTTCTCGGCGGCGGCTACGGCACGACCGGCGAGAAACCGGGCAGCAAGCTGGGACAGTACTTCAAGGGATGCTTCAATCCTGTCGAGCACACTGCCGCCGACAATCTGAAATACCTGCGAGAGACTATCGATAAGAATGTCACGTTCTGGAAAATGACACCCGACCTCAGTATCTTCTCGAATTTGCGCCCAACCTTTCGCGGCCTCGCCCGGGCCGGCCGTGAATACGTGCTCGGCACAAACAAGCCCCATAAAAATATCGTCGCGAACCTGCCTGGAGGGACATGGACAATCAAACGCTACGACATAATCGGCAAAAAACAAAAGACCATGAGCGAATCCGCTCGCGGCAATTTCAAATTCGATTCCCCCGGCAGACGGGCGGTAATGTTCCATTTCAAAAGAAATTGAGGAAGGAAAATAAAAATGGCTAATTCTCTTTCACGGCGAGATTTCTTAAAACGCACATCGGCTTTCTCAGCAACCGTAGCGTTTTGTTACGCAGCTTCTCCGGCAGCGGAAACCCCGAAAGATTCAGGTCGCCCGAATCTTGTGTTTATGTTTCCCGACCAGTTTCGCCGCCAGGCTATCGGTTTTATGAAAGAAGACCCGGTCATAACGCCTCGCCTGGACGAATTTGCCGCCCGGAGCCTGGTACTTACCGATGCCGTGAGCAGCTATCCCGTTTGCAGCCCGTTTCGGGCACAGTTGTTTACAGGCAAGTACCCCGTCTCGAACGGCGTGACTACAAACTGCAACTCCGGCAAAGATGTAATGCTCAAACAGAGCCAGCGCTGTCTGAGTGACATTCTTCACGACAGCGGCTACAGCCTGGGCTATCTCGGAAAGTGGCACCTGGACAAACCTCATGAGCCTTTTGTCGGACGCAGAAGAGGCCGGCCGGGAATGCCGGGAGGCGGCATTGTCTGGGACGAATTCGTTCCCCCTGAGCGCCGTCACGGCTTTACGTTCTGGCACGCTTACAACTGCAGGGACCAGCATCTAAATCCCCGATACTGGACAACAGAAGCCGGCCGCAATGAACCGACTTATTTCAACGAATGGTCCACCAGGCATGAGGCCGACGTTGCCATCGAATTCATCCGCAATCCGCAGGGCAAATACCGCGATCCCAACAAGCCGTTTGCCATCTTCATAGCACCTAATCCTCCGCACACACCTTTCGATCAGGTGCCGAAGAAATACGTGGACATGTACAAAGGCAAGACTTACAAAGACCTGCTCAATCGTCCCAACGTAGAGATCAGTAATCCACATCCCCAGGCAAAAAAACACGTCAGGAATTACTTCGCGGCGGTGACAGGCACCGATGAGCAGTTCGGCCGAATCCTCGATGCTCTCAAGCAGCAACAGCTCGAAAATAATACAATTGTTGTCTTTACCGCCGACCACGGCGAGATGATGGGCTCCCAAAATCGGATGCACAAAGGTGTTCCTTATGAAGAATCCATCGGTATTCCTTTCATCATTCGCTGGCCGACAAAAATCCCGGCCCGGCGAGATAATCTATTGCTGAGTCCCCCTGATATCATGCCCAGTCTGCTGGGGCTGATGGGATTAGCTCAATCTATACCCGGCGACGTCGAAGGCATCGATTACTCGGCAATTATGCTGGGCAGGCCGGGGGCAAGGCCAACATCGGCGCTGTACCTGAACTGCTCCGGATCCAACGGGGGCAACCGCGGCCTGCGGACACACCGGTATACCTATGCAATCAACCGGCTGAAAGATGGAAAAAATGAAGTCCTGCTGTTCGATAACAAGAAGGACCCTTACCAGCTTAATAATATCGCCGAAACGAGCCCGGAAGTCGTTCGCAGACTGACCGGCGAACTAAATCAATGGCTTAGAAAGACAAAGGACCCCTGGAAAGCATAGCGAAATATATCTCTGCAAGATAAATAAGCTGCAAAGATTATAACTCATAATTGCCAATCGACTTAACCGGCCTGTTTGATTGTATATTTCATCCAGGGACACGTGTCTTTCTGGGGGCATTCTTTGCAGCCGTGTTTGGTCGAGACCAGCGGCAGGATGACAAATGCATTGATGGCGAATATAATGAGTAAAACCAGCAGGGGCAATGTGAAATTGCGTATCAGGGGGACAACTCCGGCAACTATCGGGATGAACCAGAGCGGAATAATGACCGGAATATGCTTCTTGAACTTTTCGTTGAAACATTCGACCGTTCCTTTGGCGCGAAACAGTGGCGAAATGTGCCCATATCCGCAGGGACACGACCGCGTTTTGAAATACCTGCAGTACGGGCAAACGAAGACCATAATCCAGACAGACCCGGCGATGCCGTATGCCAGATATGCAATCGCGGATATCCAGCCCCCCGCCGAGCCGCCGTAACCGGCAATGAGAATGACCGATCCCAGCAGGATCATCACGATGTATGCCGTGTTGTTAATCAGTTCCTGGGCGGGCGAATACTGCCTCATCGCCTCGCCGCCCTGGCTGTTACTGTCCGGGGCCGTTTGTTTGGCCATTGGTCTTTCCTTTCACGGAAATCCGGGAAAGTACAACCGGCTCGACTTTCCCTATTTTGCTTTTATATCATATACCAGCAGGACGTCACTATGTCGAACATAAAGCTTGCCGTCAACAATTGCCATACTCGAATAGCCCGGCCCAAGACCCGTAATTTCCCACAAAAGTTTGGGGCCGTCCTCGGGCCAGTTCTTGATAAGTCCAGTTTCACTGCATACGCCGTCACGATTGGGTCCGCGCCATTGAGGCCAATCCGCGCCCCGGGCGGCATTGTTATATCCAAGAGCACTCAAACAAAGTACCAGTCCAAAGACCGGAAGGAACCGATATTCTCTGATTATTCTCAACATAACCAGAATCCTTTTCCAAAGAGACCACGAATTTACGTAAACGAAGACGGTACTTGCTTAGCACCGTCTCCGTCAATTCATTCAAATTGCACCGGCACAATCTCAGTATCAACCACTGACATCGACACATACCAATTGTCCCGCCGCATTGCGGGCGTAGATTCTGCCGTTCGCCAGGACCGGATACGTCCAGCACTTGCCCGTAAGAATCTCCGCCGAGGCAAGTTCCTTAAAACCTTCCGGCGAAGCAGCCGCGATGACAAGCTTGCCCTTTTCACCGAGGATAATCAGTTTGCCGTCGGCAATCATAAGCGAGCCTGTGCCCATACCTCTCTCTCTCTGCGACCACTTTTTCTCACCGGTTGCCAGGTCGAGACACGTCAATTTAGCGCCTCCGCCGACCTGTCCGTCAAAGCCGTAAATGTGCCCTTCCCAAAGTACCGAGCAGTTGATCTGGTTCCGCATATTCCTGTTCTGCCAGACTTTGGTGACATTGCCACCGGTGATTTTCAGGAGTGCACAGCCCTTGTTGTATCCGGACGAAATGAAGATGGTCTCGCCCGAGACAATGGCATCGGCGGCATTAATATCGTAGCTCGTCTTCCAGGGGAATTTCCACATTACCTTGCCCGTCGCAGGATTCAAGCCTACGAATTCTTTACTCACTGCCATCGCTACACCCTTTTGACCTCCGATTTCGTACGGGACGGCAGTCGAGTAACCACATGCACCTTTTCCGCTTTGCCATGCCAAACTGCCGTCGGCTTTTTTAAGTGCCGTGCCATAGGTGCCGGCGTTGTAAATCACAAGGTCTCCTGCCACAAACGGCGAGCTTGAAAAGTGCCAGGTAGGATGTTTCAAGCCCAATTCCTTGTTCAGATTCTTATGCCAGACGATATCACCCGTCGCCGCCTTGAAACGAACGGCATCGCCGTCCTTGCTAAAGGTGTAAATCGCGTCACCGTCTATAGTCGGCGTCGCGCAGGGGCCGCCTTCGTGGTTCTTCTTGTACAACGGACATGGATAGGACGTCTTCCATATTTCCTTGCCTGTGGCGGCATCCAGGCAATAAAGGAAGTCGTTATCGTCGATGTTGCCCGTGGCGTAAACCTTGCCATTGCTTACGGCCATCGATGCGAATCCGGTTCCAAGCGAATATTTCCAAAGCACCTTCGGGCCATCTTCGGGCCAGGTTGCGGACCAGCCGGTTTCACTCGATATTCCGTCATAATTAGAACCACGGTAGTTGGGCCAGTCCGCCGCCTGAGCGGCACTGCAAAAAATCGCAGATATACCAAGTCCAATGATCAATACATGTAAATAACTTTTCATCATTCTTCGCAATTTCATACAACTTCTCCAAAAAAAACAATAAATTTTACTCGCAGATTTATACAGGATTTTCCCTTGACTGTCAACTTCTCTATTTTTCGCGATTTCTGCTGGTTATTCTGTAAATGCCAAAGCCCCGGTCGGGCACGCGGCGACACATTCGGCCGCTGATTGTTTGAGACCATCGGCAATCGAACGCTCGAACGGTACCGCCACCCGGACGTCAAAGCCCCGGCCGATAAAGGTCAGGCCGAGTTCTTCGCCGGCCTTTGTGGCAATTTGAACGCAGAGACCGCAGTCAATACACTTGCCGGGTTCGTAAATGAGCTTCGGGTGCTGGGCCTGCTGAACAAACAGCCGTCGCTCGCTTTTGTATCGATTCGGGCGGGCACCATAATCCCGGGCGTATTGCCTGAGTTTGCAGCTATCGGCCTTTCTACAATCACAGTGCAGGCAGCGGGCGGCCTCTCGCCGGGCCTGCTCGTCGGTGAATCCCTCGCCTTTGTGAGACACAGTCACGCGGGGGTTGTTGCTTGCGCATTCGGCGAACCGCTCTTTCTCGCCGTCCTGGATTTTGCCGATACGCGTATTAAATGGTTTGTCCGGGCCCGTTACTTTGCCGCCGGACAAATACTGGCTGATGCATTCCGCCGCTTCCTTGCCGTCCGCGACGGAACGAACCGTCAGCCTTCGCTTTCGGACGGCGTCTCCACCTGCAAATACGCCGGGCATATTTGTCTGGTATGTCTTGCCGTCTATTGCAACGCCCTTCGCACTCGTCTTTAGGCCCATAGATTCGGCATCTCCGGCGTCCATTGCACCGAACGCAATAAATACGGCGTCAAAATCCTTATGTAATTTTTCGAGTGACGCCGAATCATCTATTCGCGTTTTCCCCTTAAATGTAAAGCCGAGTTTCTCGATCTGTGCGATTTCCTTATCAAGCACATCTCTGGGCAGGTCCTCTTCGGAGACCCCATATCGGAGCATTCCGCCGGGCTGTTCGTGGTCGTCGAAAACTGTGCAGCCAAAGCCGGCCTGCTGTAGATAATATGCGGCGGCCAGGCCCGCCGGCCCGGCGCCGATGATGGCGACACGTTTATCCTGCTCCGGTTTGCAGGCCGGTGAATACGGCTTGGCGGATTCCAGGTCTGCGTCGGCGACGTATCGCTTTAAGAGGCAGATAGAAACCGCCTCGTCAATCGCCGCTCTCCTGCATCCCCGCTCGCAAGGCTTCGGGCAAATCCGCCCCAGCACCGCGGGCAAAGCAATATCTTTCTTAACAGTTTCAATAGCATCTCGCAGCTTGCCGGCGGCAATCTGGCGAATCATCAGCGGGATATTCATCAGAGCGGGACATATCATGTGACATGGCCCGAGGCAATCGCCCACGTGGTCGCTTAAGAGCAGTTCCAGGGCCGCCTTCCTTGCCTGATGCACTTCTTCGCAATCGCTTTCGACGCGCATCCCTTCCTCGGCAAGAGTCCCGCAGGCCGGCAGCAGAACGGCTCGACCTTCGACTTTAACTACGCAGACCATGCAACTTGTCGAAGGTAGATACCCTTTCATAAAACACATAGTGGGAATGTCAATTCCAAGCTTGCCGGCGGCGTCAAGAATTGTTGCGCCTTCCGGAACTTCTACTTCACGGTTGTCGATGGATAGTCTTGGCATCGATTAGCGAACCTCAATAGCGCCTGCCGGACATATATTCTTACACGTCCCGCAGCGAATACATTTTCCGGGATCAATTTCATGCTTCTCGTACGGCTTCATTTCAATGGCGTCGACAGGGCAGTGTTGGGCGCACAGCGTACAACCGATGCACTCATCGGTTACAGAATAGACGATCAACGCTTTACACTTTCCGGCCGGACAGCGTTTCTCAACGTGGGCTTCATACTCATCGCGAAAATATCTGATCGTGGAAAGTACCGGATTCGGAGCCGTCGTGCCGAGCCCGCACAGACTGTTTTTTTTAACCATTATTGCTAAATGCTCCAACTCTGCAATGTCGGTTTTGACGCCCTGCCCGGCGCACAACCGTTCGAGGATATCCAGCATTCGGCGGGTGCCGATTCTGCAAAACGTGCACTTTCCGCACGACTGGTTCTGCGTAAATTCCAGAAAGTAGCGGGCGATGTCCACCATGCAATCGGTCTCATCCAGAGCGACAAAACCGCCGGAGCCCATCATCGTACCGATTTCTTTAAGCGTTTCGTAGTCAACGGGCAGATGCGCCATCTCCGCGGGCACGCAGCCCCCGGACGGGCCTCCCACCTGGACCGCCTTTAACTGTAATCCCCCGGCGATCCCCCCGCCTATATCTTCTATTATCTGGCGAACGGAAATGCCCATCGGCACTTCGATCAGACCCACGCGGTCTACCTTTCCCGCCAGGGCGAAGACTTTTGTTCCCTTGCTGGTACCGGTGCCCAGCTTAGCGAAGGCTTCTGCTCCGTTTCGGATAATCCACGGCACTGAGGCGTAAGTTTCGACGTTGTTGATCAGTGTCGGCTTACCCCAGAGGCCGCTTTGAGCGGGATATGGCGGACGTAACCGGGGCATCCCGCGGCGTCCTTCGATACTTGCGATCAGGGCGGTTTCCTCGCCGCAAACAAAGGCTCCGGCACCGGGCATGATTTTCAGATCGAGCGAAAATCCGCTTCCAATAATATCGCCGCCAATAAAACCGTGCTGCCGGCAATTATTTAACGCCTGAGTTATCCGTTCGATAGCGAGCGGATATTCCGCCCGGATATAGAAATAGCCTTCGTCGGCGCCGACCGCGCAGGCCGCTATTATCATGCCTTCGATAATACGATACGGATACGATTCCATGAGCATCCGGTCCATGAAAGCTCCGGGATCGCCCTCGTCCCCATTGCATATTATGAATTTCCTGCCGGATTTTTGATTCCGGACGGCGGACAATTTAAGAGCAATCGGATAGCCAGCCCCACCCCGGCCACGAAGTCCGCTGCGTTCGATTTCGGAGATGATTTCTTCGGAACTCAGATCTCTTATGCACTTTTGCAGCGCTTTGAATCCATCATTAAGCACATACTCATCGATATCAACCGGATCGATACTGCCGCAGTGTTCAGTCGCAATATGCTTCTGCCGGCGTAGGAAATGGGCTACCGGCCGGTCACGCACATCAATCGAATAACGCGTCACAGGTTCCCTGGCTATGTCGGTAAGCAGTTTATCCAGCATCGTGGAAATGCCATTCCTGATTTCTCGCCCAATCTGTTTCGGCTTGAAATGCCTAAGCACAATGGCTCTTGCATCAGCCGGCTTGACCATGGCATAGCGAAACGAGGATCCGCCCGGCAAAACCACTTCCACAAGCGGTGCCAGGTAGGACATACCCGAACAACCAACACTTTTGACCACAGCCCGTGCAGCGGTTTCTTTAACGGCCTTTTGTAACGCCTCATACACCCTGGCACTGCCGCTGGCAACACAACTCGAATCCAGGCATATCCGTATCTCGCCAAGGTTTTTCGTATCCTTTGCAAAGCCCTTCCTGACCGCCTGTTGAGCGCCAGCCTTTTGTTGTTCGAGAAAATCCCTCAGAACGGCCGGAACCTGATCGGTCGTCAGATGTCCATACGTAATGTCATCGACTTGTATTGCCGGGGCAAGCATACAGCACCCCAGACACGCTACTTTCTCCACAGTAAATAACTTGTGCTGA
>DQCG01000274.1:3093-3247 GCA_003533825.1 Phycisphaerales bacterium | reverse complement strand
AAAAGCCGCTTTTGTATTTCGTATTACGCATTTTGTTGGCCCTCAATCATAACATCCGACCCGGAACTCCGGGCCGGAGCAATGAATCTATTTACCCATCACGATACTGGACATCCTGAAGATCGGGAGGATAATACTCATCGCAATAAAGCCA
>DQCG01000274.1:964-3080 GCA_003533825.1 Phycisphaerales bacterium | reverse complement strand
GATCATCGATGTGACTGTTTTGATCGCCGTCTTGAGCTCTCTTGAGTAGAAACTGGAGATATCTCTAAGCACGTCGCTGATCGTTCCAGAATTTTCGCCGCTTTTTATCATTTGCACGACATTGCTCGGCATCAAATTATACTGGCCCAGGCTGGAGGCAATTTTATTACCCTGACGAACCTCCTCATAGACATTGAGCCACATATTCTTGTAAAGAACATTTCCCGCGATCTGGGCGGTTATTGAAATTGTGTTCAAGATCGGCACACCGGCTTTTGTAAGCACGCCCATTGTGTGCATACTCCTTGTTATATAGAGATTTTGGCAGAGCGATTTGATAAGAGGCAAGGACAATTTAGCCTTGTCCCACCACTTCCGGCCGTCCTTGGTGCCGATGAAATACCAAAATGCCCAGAATAGAGCGCCAATCACCGGCACAATAAAGAACCAGTAGCCGCGCAGAAACGCACTGCTGGCCATCAGAACCTTGGTTGGAGTCGGCAGCAGATGCTCCTTACCCTCGAATATCATGGTAAACCTCGGCAGAACAAAGCACAGCAGGAAAATAGTCACGGAGACCGCCATTGTTGCTATGATAATCGGATATACCATAGCCCCTCTGACCTGCGAGCGAGTTTCGGCTTCAGAGTCCAGATACTCCGCTAATTTTTGTAGCATTCCACTGAGCGAACCGCTAATCTCCGCCGCAGCAACCATGTTGATATAGAGATTGCTGAATGTCTGGGGGTGCTCGGAAAGCGCCTGCGAAAAACTCTGGCCTGCTTCGATTCGGTTTTTCAAATCGATAATGATCACCTTGAATTTTCGGTTATCGTTTTGTTCCGCTATCGACTCAAGCGAATCCTGAAGGCTGATCCCCGCACGTACCATAACCGCAAGCTGATTGGTAAAATTCAGAATATCCTTTCTGCTCGGCCCACACTCAAATCTGAACTTGCTGACTTTTTGCCAGGCCTTTTTCTGTGGTTTTCTGGAGGAACGGCCCTGAGTAGATGCTGACTCCCGGGGCCTATGGGTCTTTTCCCATGGTGCCTTGTCATGTTGCTGATTTTCTGTAACTGCAGTTGCGCCCTGGCTATTTTGCGACGATTCTTCAAACATATTTACATGCCCCATCTTTCTGCATCGACCGTTTGGGTCCTATTGCCTCTTTTACGGCGAAAAGTTTCGCCCCTATAATTGGATGGGCCGGTTATTGCTGCATAACAGCGGCTTCCTCTTCCGACTCGACGACTTCGAACTCATCAACCGGTACCAGAGTCTTCTCCATTTTCGCAGGATTGCTCGAGCGCATAATCGCCTCATCCCTGTCTATATACCCCTTGAAGTACATATCAGCGATACTATTGTCCAGATTCTGCATACCCAGCCTTCGTGAGGTTTCGATAATATTCGGAATCTCGTAGATTCTGTTCTCACGAATGCAGTTTCTCACTGCGGAAGTACACAGCAATATTTCCGTACAGGGTACCATTCCCGGCTCGTCTACGCGTCTGAACAGTGTCTGTGAAAGCACCGCCTGAAGCGTATTTGCCAGCATCGTTCGAATCTGATTTTGCTGAGCCGCGGGATAGATATCGATAATACGTTCGATGGTCTGCGAAGCATTGATCGTGTGCAGCGTACTGAAGACAAGGTGGCCGGTTTCGGCGGCCGTTACCGTCGAACCGGTGGTTTCCAGGTCTCTCATCTCGCCGACCATAATGATGTCCGGGTCCTGCCGCAACACGTGCTTAAGTCCTGATGCAAATTCCATACAGTCGGAACCGATTTCTCGCTGTTCGACCATGCTGTTTTTATTTTCTATCATATATTCGATAGGGTCTTCCAGCGTAACAATGCGTTTTCTGTACTTTGTGTTGATCGAATCAATCATTGCAGCGAGAGTTGTACTTTTTCCGGAGCCTGTATGTCCGGTTACGAGGACCAGGCCTCTCGGCAGGTCCGCCAGCTCTTTAGCTATCGGCGGCAGGTGTAAATCGTCAATCACAGGAATCTGATTCGGAATAACTCTGAATGAAATCGCGATTGTATCCCGCTGATAGTGAGTGTTAACGCGGAATCGATGGCCGTCATCGAGGTTTGTCGAGAAGTC
>DQCG01000274.1:0-931 GCA_003533825.1 Phycisphaerales bacterium | reverse complement strand
ACCATTTCTTTGGCATCTTCATTGCTGACGGCCGGAAAATCCAGCTCGGTTAATTCAGTATTCCTTCGCAATATCGGCGGCATCCCGACGTTTATGTGTAAATCGCTTGCCCCATTCTCTATCACGTTTTCTAATATCGTTTTTATGTTTATCATATCACACTTTCCTCAAAGAATTTTTTACACGATACCTTCAAATACAAACCGTGGTTTTATTCCGACAACATCAGCATTATCTCTACAGTGTCTGAATCGTTTTCCGAAGGCCCGTTACTGCGACTGGGATCCCATATAAGCTTGACGAAGCCGTCGCCAATCTGGCGAACCTTGAAATCTCTTATATAATCGCCCTCGTAGAGAATTTTATCAGTAATCATACAGCAGGCGCCCTGATCCGATTCCGATTGCATAATACTCAGAAGCTTCATTCCCTTTGCCTTTTGCCGTATCTGCTTTTTCTGCGCCATTTCGACGTCAACCTCGGGAACTTTTATCTCGACATGGGCTTCTTCTTTCGTATTGGCCAAAATCGCTTCGACCTTAAAAGGATTTTTCACAAGCTCACCGACCTTGACCTGGAGCACATCAGAAAATTCATAGAATTTCCTGACAATCTCATCCATGCTGCTGAACATTTCTGATTTGACGCCGGTAAGCCGGGCGATGGCGGCCTCAACCTGCATCTCTTCAGTCTCATCAGACGCTGCCGACGCTGCCTGAGGCGTGCTCTTTTTAATCATATATCCGAGGCACACCAGGCCAATGATAAACAAGATGGCGAGCAATGTCGTGCTCTTGCGAGCTCGTTTTCCAGAAGCCGCTACGGTAAGGTATTCCTGCTCCTGTGGATTCTCCTGTGGATTTTCAGCGCCCTCAGTCGATTCCATGCCAGCGGCATCCGGTTTTTTTGCCGGTGACTCCCCATTACCCTG
>DQCG01000102.1:3826-6148 GCA_003533825.1 Phycisphaerales bacterium | reverse complement strand
GACGATGTCACCCGGTTGGCCTTTAACGTCGAGCTCAACAAAGCCTGCGAAATTTACACCCATGTCTACGTGGTAGCCTTCGCCTTCTACCTGCTCTACAGCGACAGGCTTGATTTCGCGGATTCTGCGGTTCGGCTCGACCATTTCGGCTGATAGAACCAGTTTGGGATGATATACCGTGGCCTGCTTCCAGTCGCTATCGTCCAGACCGGGGCTGCACCAGCCGGGCATTTCTCTGCTGGCATCGTAATATTCGCCGCCAAAGTTCGTGAACATCCATGTTCCGAGCAGAACATTGGGGCTGGGATGGATTTTCCAAGTCTCATCTGTGATTAGACGCCGGGATTTCCCGTTCGACATTTCAATATTGGCCTGGGCAATGACGATTGGCGTCTGCGGCTTGTCGTCGCTCTTGTACAGCGGGTATATCGACCATGAAGTGCCCAGCCACAGGCCAATTACGTTACGCCCGGCTTGCAGATGGTCGGTGATTTCATACGTTACGTAACGCGCCCGCTTCGTATGGTCGGCCACGTTCGGGCTCAGGACATCATCCGTCACCTTCTTTCCGTTCACATAAAGCTCATGATAACCGACCGATGCGACATGAATCGCCGCCCAGCCAGGTTTTTCTTTTAATGTTATCACTTTGCGAAGCCAGGGATCGGATAAGTAGTTGCCCTCCGGCGGCAATTTCTTAACTTGGGCAAACTTCTGATCTGAGCCGATCCATTTAGCCGACCATTCCGACGGATCCATCATGCCCATTGACCATCGAGCCGGTTTGCTCCAGGCGGAAAGTGCCCGGCGTTCGTCACGAACTTGCACTTTCCAATAGCATCGCATGCCGGATGAAAGCGGTTTTCCGCCGTAATTGACTAATTGCGACTGATCGGACTTAACCTGGCCGGAATCCCACATGTCGCCAATGCCTCCGGCAAGCAATTTCTCCGAACTGGCCACCAGTATCCTGTAAGCTGTCTGTGCCTGTCCTCGCTTGTTCGGATTGGTTGCCTCAAGTTTCCAGCTCAGCCTCGGCTGCTCGACATCAATGCCCAAAGGCTCCTGAAGGTACTCACACTGCAATTCGACCGGCGCGATACTCGATGCACTATCCTGGTTCTGTGCAGTTGCGCAGCCGAGAAAAAGCAAAAGCGCAATGACCATGTATTTGCTATACGATAAGTTTTTAAGATAAAATGTTCCTCGACTTGGCAGCTTTTGACTTGTCATTTGTACATCTCCTGTTATAGAAATCTACGTATGGTTCCTAATAGAATAAAAGGGCATTATAGAGAAGTTTACGGAATTTTGCACCAAATATTCTATAAATCCGGATGGATGGAATTGCTTGCAATTGGAAGGAATGTCTGATATTTCAAATAAACTAATTGGGACTAAGGATATGTTGATAAGGAGAATATTATGAGAATAAAAAGTTTATTTTTGATTTTTGCAATAGCCGTGCTGTTTGTATCGATTCAATGCGGCACGTTGAAGAAATCGACCGATGTTCAGGAGTATAACTTCGAGCCTATCGGGGAATCCTTGATGAATTATAAGGTCCCGCAGTGGTACGAAGATGCTAAGTTCGGTATCTATTTTCACTGGGCGCCTTTTTCGGTGGCGGCTTACAAGACCGAGTGGTATCCCCACTGGATGTACAGCCCTGAGAGGATAAAAAAGCGGCGGAATTTCCAGGACATTCCGAAACATCATGTCGAAACATGGGGAACCCTCGACAAGTTCGGCTATAAGGATTTTATTCCCCTATTCAAGGCCGAGAAATGGAATCCGGTTCAGTGGGTGCAGTTGTTCAAAGAAGCCGGCGCAAAATACGTGGTTTCCGCCGCGATTCACCACGATGGATTTGCGATGTGGGATTCGAAGTATATTCCCTATAATTCCAAGGCGATGGGGCCGAAACGGGATGTGGTGGGAGAATTTGTGAAGGCCGCCCGGAAAGCCGGCCTCAAGACAGGCGTTTCGACGCATTACGGGCGCCATTGGGCTTATTACACGTTCCGCCCGGAGTACGACAATTGGGATCCGAAATATGAAGGCCTTTACGGCCGCCGGCGCGGCGACAACGATCCTCCGAGGCCGGAAGACCAGCGGCACTGGGAAAATGTCATGACCGAGTTGATAGACAATTACCGCCCCGATTATATATTCGTGGACGGCGGCATCGGGGACGGCGAGAGAAAGTTCAAAAAGCCCTATTTCAGGCAGGCATTTTACAACGTCCTCGCTCATTACTACAACAGCGCCCGCCAATGGCGCAAAGGAGTTGTGCTGACATATAAGCGGGAATTTCTCGAC
>DQCG01000102.1:888-3738 GCA_003533825.1 Phycisphaerales bacterium | reverse complement strand
GTCAGCGGATGGTGTTATGTCGAGGATACCGAGTTCTGGCCCGTCGATTATCTGATTGGCGCCCTGGCTGATATCGTCAGCAAGAATGGAAACCTGCTGCTGAATGTTGGCCCGAGATCCGATGGAACCTTACGAGAAGTCGAGGTCGGAACGCTAAAGGAAATTGGCAAGTGGCTTAAAGTCAATGGCGAGGCGATCTACGGCACCCGCCCATGGCGCCAATTCGGTGAAGGAACAATGGTAAAAATCAGCGAAGACGGCAAGCAAGGCAAGAGCAAAATGGGCCCTGACTGCGTACGTTTCACTGTTAAAGACCAGACCTTATACGCCATCTGTTTCGGCTGGCCTGAGTTCGGCGAGTTTACGATTAAGTCTTTGAGCAGCAAAAATTCTCTCAGCGAACGCGGCCTTATATCCATCACAATGCTCGGCTCGCATGAAAATATCCAATGGGATCAGACCGAAAGCGGCCTTAAAGTAATTTTCCCGAAACAGGCTCCATGCGATTACGCCTATGTCCTGAAAATTGTCCCGAAAGGTGAGTTGTTGTTTACAGAATAGGAGATTTGTTACCGCAATGGTTTATGATGGGTGAATATAGGACTCTACTTCGACCATTTATCAGCTAACATCGCAAAATCGACGAAGTTCACAAAACCGTCGTCGTTAATGTCTGTCATAGGGCCCAGAGCAGTGTGGTGTAGCCAGTCGTCGGCCATTAGGCTAAAATCATCAAGACTCACAAGCAAATCGCCGCTCAGATCACCGAGAACTCTATAATTCATCGCGGCCCCTATATCTATCAGGCCCCACCCGGTTTCTTCATCCCAGCCTTCGGGGCCGATGTCTTTGGCCGTTTGTTGAATTACATCTCTGACCATATTCGGATCTGTCACGCCGTTCGATATAAGCAATGCGGCCGCTCCGCTGACGTGCGGCGCAGCCATGGAAGTCCCCTGAAAGAACCAGTAGGAAAAAATGTTAGGATCTATACCGAACGTTTGCTGGAGTATTCCATCGCCGTAGCCGTCCCCGTTTTGATCCACGAGCAGGTCGCCTCCCGGTGCCATGATGTCTAAATGGCTGCCGGTGTTGGAATAGTATGCCCTGGTCTCATCATAGCGGGTTGCACCGACGGCGATACAATAATCATCATAAGCTGCGGGATAACTTTTGGGATTGCCGGCAAGGAATTCGTTTCCGGCGGCACAAACGATTGTTACTCCTTTAGAGTGAGCGTAGCTCACAGCATCTTTTAAAGTGGCCGATTTTCCTTCTCCACCCAGACTCATGTTGATCACCTTCGCTCCATTGTTCGCGGCGAAATATATTCCAAGGGCTATGTCGAAATGACTGCCTTTTCCCTCGTTGCTTACAACCTTTACCGGCATGATGGAACAGCCGAACGCTAATCCGGCAACTCCCGCACTGTTATTTGTATTCTGAGCGATCGTACCTGTCACATGGGTCCCATGGCCATGGTCGTCGTTGGCATGAGAGTCGTTATTTATAAAATCGTAGCCCTGCACGAAAGTTGTGCCGGCCAGGTCCGGAGCCTGCTTGAATGTCCCGAAGTCTTCGTACGCAATGCCGGTGTCCAGTACCGCCACGATCACGTTCGGATCGCCCGTCTGAATGTCCCATGCGGATTCGGCGCCGATCCCTCCTGAAATCTTATTGTTCAAATTCCATTGGTAACGATAGAAGGTATCATCAGGGACAAAGCTGATCTTTGCGTAGTAATTAAATTCGGCGTAGTCAACAATCGGCTCTTTTCCAAAAAGATCGACCATTTCGCATGCGGTCATTGATTCGGGTATTTGAACCAGCCGCAGACCGGTGAATGAGCATTTGCCTGCTGTCGAACAGCCGTACTGCCGGATTACTGCGTTTTCATCATCTTGAGGAATGTCGCTCTTGAACTTGACGATAATTTCCCATTCGCTCCACGTTGGCGGGCCGAAGCTGGTCTCAGTTAAACTGTAATCGACCAGAAGCTCATCTACATCAGCGCAAATCGCCGGGCCGGGCATAATGACACTAAAAACCAGAAATAATCCCGCACAAAGACGGAATTTCAGCTTCTGAATCCAACACGCAATACAGTGATTCATTTTCTTACCTATTTAAGAACAAAGGTTTAAGTTTATTTCAATCTAATAGTAAATACCCTAAGAATGAACAAAAGTTCGAATTTAGTATATTAAGGATTGTTATTGATGTTTCCGAACAACTGCTTCAAGCTAATTATTCGATTGCCACTTCCTGAATACCGGCGGACCATTTTTCCTGGAGCTCAATTTCGATTTTGATACTGTTAGTTTTTACAGGCTCACAATTGACTGTATTGAAGGTGTCCTTTTCTGTGTGATAGGGCGTGTTGTTCTTTACCGGCTTCAAGTTGCCCTGGTTGTCGCGGTACAGCACTTTCCATGATTTCGGCAGATGGCATTCGCCCCGGCCGGTGTCATCGAAGAAGTAGATTTTTATGCTGGAAATATCATGCTTCTGGTCCCAATCGAACTGGAGCCATTCGGTAGTGCCTTTGTGAGGCCAGAAGTCCAGATGCAGCGGTGAAGAGTCGGATGAGCTTTCCGGCAGGATCTGGTCTTTTATCGCGTCCAGAGAAACGTGTACGAACGATGCTGTGGTTTTGCTTATGTACGTCAGCGTATCGGCAGGTTCCGGCCGGGCTGCTTTGAACTGTCGGGCGGGCCACACGGTCATCTGCCCTCGCCCGCGATGGGCCCATGCGTAATAGGGAATCGCCGTGAATTGCCTTTCTCCAGCCGAGACAATATCGCCGTCTATCATGCGTTTGGCTACCTGTGCTGTGCCGGTAATCACCAT
>DQCG01000102.1:0-758 GCA_003533825.1 Phycisphaerales bacterium | reverse complement strand
CCCCGCTGAAGGACCACCTTGCCCCGGTTGGTTTTAACATCCCGATGCGCGATGATCCGGCGGACAGGCATCGGCAGGTTCAGCTCTATCGTATCGCCTTTCTGCCATTTCCGCTCGATGCGTGCAAAACCGTCTTTAATATTCGGTGATACCCGCTTGCCGTTTACTTTGAGCCCGGCTTGTTCTTTAACAACCTTGTGGAATGTGTACAAGTCACTCGGCACGCACTTGTTTTGCGCCCAGCCGGGAATGCGAACATTAATGGTAAAAGTGTCGCTTTTCTCAGGCTCGACGCCGATATTCACTGTGCCCTTCCAGGGATACTGAGTTTGCTGGGTTAATTTGACCTTGTTATTTTGGGTTTCAATTGTGGTCTCGCCGCTGATAAACAAATTTACATACACATCGCTGTCCTTGTAAGCATACGTGTATCCCGGCACTGAAGGAATAAACCGGGCGACGTTGGAAGGGCAGCACGCGCAGCCAAACCAGGGGCTTCGCGAGTGCTGGCCGATAGACTCAAGGACGTTCGGATAGAAGAATCGGTCGCCCTCCATCGAAATTCCGGATAAAGCGGCATTGTACAGCACACGCTCCAAAACGTCGATGTATTTGGCGTCACCGTGCATCAGGAACATCCGATGGTTCCAGAATATGTTGGCAATCGAAGCGCAGGTCTCACAATAGGCGGTCATATTAGGCAGCTCGTAGTGGCCGCCGAAACCTTCATGCCCGCCGGCCGCTCCGATTCCGCCGGT
>DQCG01000519.1 GCA_003533825.1 Phycisphaerales bacterium | reverse complement strand
TGCCGTCAATGCTTAATGAAACTGCGCCAGTCAGGGAACCTTAAAACTAACCAGGCTGACACCTCGGCCAACCAGAGCGATATTCCCACGAATGTGACGCCTCCGGCTGGATTCGTGCCGCCAGAGCCGGAAGAATTAGCCAGGCAGTTTCCGCAACTCGAAATCCTCGAATTATTAGGCCAGGGTGGCATGGGCGTGGTTTACAAGGCCCGCCAAAGGCAGCTTGACCGCTTAATAGCACTGAAAATACTGCCGCCTCAGATTAGCGAGACCGAAGCTTTTACCGAGCGATTTACCCGCGAGGTACGTTCGTTGGCAAAGCTGAACCATCCCCATATCGTCACGGTGCACGACTTCGGTAAAACGGAGACCGGGTTGTACTTCTTTGTTATGGAGTTTGTGGATGGAACGGACCTGCGGCAGGTGGTCCGGGCCGGCAAGACAGATTCCGCCGAAGCGCTTGCGATTATTCCGCAAATCTGTGAAGCTTTGCAGTACGCACACGACGAGAATATCGTGCACCGAGACATCAAGCCTGAGAATATTCTATTAGATAAGAAAGGCCGGGTAAAAATCGCCGACTTCGGCCTGGCCAAGCTCCTGGACCGACCGGCAACTATTTACACGCTGACAAAAGCCGGCCAGAAAATGGGCACACCGCACTACATGGCACCGGAACAAATCGAACATCCCGACCAGGTGGATCACCGCGCAGATATCTACTCACTGGGTGTGGTCTTCTACGAGTTGCTTATGGGCCAGTTGCCAATTGGCCGATTCGATCCACCCTCCCGGAAGGTCCGGGTTGACGTCCGCTTCGACAATGTCGTACTCAAGAGCCTCGAGTACGAGCCCGAGCGACGCTATCAGCACGCAAGCGAGGTTAAAACCGAAATCGAGTCGATTGCCGGCGATCAAATACGTCCAGGGCCCACGGACCAGACAGGCCGAAAAGGCGAACCTATAGAGCAGTTCATTCTCTCGCAGCTTCCGGCGACTAAGGTCGAAACGATCAAAGCTTATCAAGAGAAAACCGGTGCCGGCCGCGTGGAGGCAGTGCTCGCAGTTGATGCTATCACAAGGAAGTATAGCGTAAGGTTCACGCCCGTTCCACTAAAGTACCGTCTTCGCCACATACTGACCGGAATAACCACCATGGGCATCCTTTTCGTGTTGTGGAATCTGTTCAGGTGGCATGTCGAGCTCAGTTCGGCTCTCGGCTGGTCAGTTATGGCTCTTGTGTTAGTATCGGTTTTCATTTTCTTCGGTGTTGCAGCCTGGCGATCTCGAGCCATAGATAAGGGACTTCAGTTCAGATTTTTTGCCGGATTCTTCGTCTTATTATTCCTGCTAAATCCGCTGATCATTCTTCTTATAGAACCGATGCTAATCCTCAAGCGTCTCTACGGTCTTACAGACGCCACGCCCGGCCTCCACGATGTGCTGTTCTTACGCATTTCTATCGTCGCGCTCATCGTCGGCGGCTTGTTCTGGCTGTTTCGGCTGTGGCTGCAATTTCGGGCCAGCCGAAAAACAACCGCCGGTCTTGAGCTACCCCAAAGTCGAAACGCTCAAGCCTCCCGTGTCGAAGGCACCCCCGACGCACCTCCAGGGGAAGAGATTCACCAAGCCGACTGAGATACCAGTGAGATGACAATGGACGATGAGGCGATTTCGTCCGGCGGCGAGGACGCTCCGTCCGGCCTCCTGTGTCAGGCGAAAGTGTGGAAGCGGTCAGCCAATGCCTGCGCATACGGGCTATCGGCTCTATTCTGTTTTGACTTACCGAACTTTAGACTCAGTATGTTCTGGATAAATCGTATGAGAGTGTGTAATATTTCTACTGGTTCTCAACCTTTCGTTAGAGGCGGTTCGCGAACCGCCTGTACAGAGCAGGCAAAACCAGAGAAGGAAATGCTGTTATGGCCGAAGATATACAAAGCTCCGAATCCGGGAAAAAGTCTACTCCATCAGGTAGCCAGAGCGATATTCCCACTAATGTGACACCTCCGTCGGGATTCATCCCGCCCGAGCCGGAAGAATTGGCCAGGCAGTTTCCGCAGCTTGAAATCCTCGAATTACTGGGGCAGGGCGGCATGGGTGTCGTCTATAAGGCCCGCCAAAGGCAGCTTGACAGGCTGGTGGCACTTAAAATCCTGCCGCCGCAAATCGGCCTGAACGAAGCTTTCGCCGAACGATTCACTCGCGAGGCACGCTCGCTGGCCAGACTGAGCCACCCCCGCATCGTCATGATTTACGATTTCGGTCACACCGAAGCCGGACTGTACTATTTCCTTATGGAATTCGTCGACGGTACCGATTTACGACGGATTATTCAAACCGGCGAGCTTTCGGCATCCGAAGCACTCACAATTATACCACAGATTTGCGAGGCCCTGCAGTACGCCCATGAAGAGGGAATCGTACATCGTGACATCAAGCCCGAGAACATCCTTCTGAACAAAAAGGGGCAGGTAAGAATCGCCGACTTCGGCCTTGCCAAGCTGCTGGATCGTCCGGCAACCGGCCCCACGTCCACGCTAACAAAAGTCGGGCAGCAGATGGGTACGCCGCATTACATGGCGCCCGAACAAATCGAGCACCCCTCCGAAGTGGACCACCGTGCGGATATTTATTCGCTGGGCGTGGTATTCTATGAAATGCTCACGAGCGAGCTGCCGCTGGGCCGGTTTGACCCGCCTTCCCAGAAGGCGCATGTGGACCTGCGGCTCGATAATGTAGTTCTGCGGACTTTAGAGAAGGAGCCGGATCGCCGATACCAGCACGTCAGCGAGGTGAAAACGGACGTCGAGGCAATTTCCTCCGGCGGCCGGGATGCCGTATCATATCGCCCTGCGGAGGACGATAAGCTTCAAGCTGTTCGACGCCGTACAAGGGCGCCGGGCATAGGTCTGATGATCGCCGGGCTTATCAATTGTGGTATAGCCCTTACATTGCTGCTGGCCTGGTCGATAGTCAGCGTGACTTCGGGTCTAACGTCTCCCGGCGCGGTAATAACGGGAAGTATCGGGATTATTTTTGCGGCGACGGGCCTGTTGACCTTCGTGGGGGCACAAAGAATGATTCGGCTTCAATCGTACGGACTGGCAGTGGCTGCCGGCGTTCTGCAGTTGGTACCAAGCCCGGGATCGCTGCTCGGACTGCCGATAGGAATCTGGGCACTGTTTGTGCTGACGCGGCATGAAGTGCACGTGGCGTTTATCGAAGTGGCGGAGAAAACACCGGACACTGATAATAAAGAGATGGGAATAATCGCAGCCAACATTTTCGCAGCGGCGGCGAGTCTCATTTTCCTTGCTGCACTTGTAGCATCGTTTAGCGGCACGAGTTTCCCGTGGTATGCATTCTTGTTCGGGCCGCCGCTGCTGATACTCGACATATTTGTTTATAAGCAGTGGCGGAGCAAGGCAACGTTTGACCCGGGAACGCTGTCGGAGCAAATCCGTCAGGAGATTAGGAAAACGACCAACTTTAAAGCGCTGCTCGAAACCGGCACACCGGACAGAACTCGCAAACAGGCCGTCTGGTCGTTTATACTTGGACTGGTGAGTCTTTTGTCTGCTTCTTTCAATATGGGATTCGGCGGCAAATTTGTGTTCGTCTTCCTGCCCGCCTTTTTTTCCATC
>DQCG01000518.1 GCA_003533825.1 Phycisphaerales bacterium | reverse complement strand
TTGAGACCGTCGCCGTCGAAATCACAGACAAACGGTGCAGCGTGGCCTATTTCCGTCGTATCTATAGGCTTGCCGGCCGCCTCGAGCCTGACCGGCTCTGCCAGTTCCGCCGATAGAGAGATGCTTGTCATCGCCATCAGCCCCGCTACAAAAAGAACAAGTGCTCTGAACATTATAAATCATTCCTTAAATGAAACATTGACTTATCGAAAAGAAAATCTTTTCAATTAAAAACACGGCTTAACTAAGTAATAGACGTCAACGATGGAGAAATAGTTACTACAATTTTCCAAAAAAATGCAGAAAATTCTGACGACTATGAATTGTAGCCCATTAATCAAAGCCGTTAGTCCATATGAAAGTCCTCTATGAAACATGAGTTGAGCAGACATAACGGCAAGGCAATGATTATTACCGGTGCTACTATCAGGATGCCGAGCAGGAATGTCCTGAACAGCACCCCGCGAGGCTCAGGATTCAGGTCACGTTTATAGAAGTACAACAGCAGCAGAAGCGATGGTATAACGGCGGAAAGTATTGTCAGGACTATAGTCACAAACGGTCCTCAGCTTTTCATTTGACGATTAGATCCACTGGGTAAAATTATCGATAGCGAACTTTCAGTCCAAACAACTGGGTACTCGGGCAAGGCTATCTGATTGGATTTGCTTGTTGTATGACCATTGCCTGCTCTAACAGTTTCGGATTTTCGACAAATAATCGATATTGCATCATTCTACAAACAGTCACGAAATCCTTCCATTCCGACAAAAACGGTTCAGGACCGGTAACTATCTCTTTCGCCTCTTCTATGCTGGCTTTAACATAATCCGAAAATGATTTTGTAAGAAGTTCGTTGGTCAATGCTTTTATTATTGATTTGAACTCATCTTTCTCTAACCAAATTCCCTTGCATGAGGGGCAGTAGTCGATCTCAATGTCCGTATCGCTATAGTCAATTGCGACCAGTGATTTCCGGCAAGCCGGGCATTGCAAATCCTTTGATCGAGCTTTTGCTTTGTCTTTATGCTTCCATATTTCAAAGTCGATCCATTTCAGGTCGGAATCCGTAGAGTCTTTCGCCTTGCGCAATTCATCATCTTCAAACCAGATTCCTTTACAGTCAGGGCATTCATCGACTTCAATTTCCCTAATCATTTTTCTTTCTAATTCCGTACTGCAGGATGGACAATTCATGCTTACTCCTTTTGCTTTGTTAGATGGTTTCATTTTTAGGATTCGCAGCCGGCACGGTGCCCATATAATATGCGCTTCTGCTCCGCACATGCGTTCTCTGATAACGCGGCCTTCCGAATCCAAAGACGTAAACCTGAGAGACGCACACTGAAGAAAAGACTACTGTGTTCCTCAGGGAAGTTCAAGAAAAAATTGTTTCTTATATTTTGCGTCTCGTAAATGGATTCATCGTTTTCTGTCGGGATACATCAGCCGCATTTAGTATATCTAAAGCAATGGATCAAATGATCATTGACCATTCCGGCCGATTGCATGAAGGCGTAGCAGATTGTCGAGCCGACGAACTTGAAGCCGCGTTTCTTGAGGGATTTGCTCATGGCATCCGATTCGGATGACGTGGTATTCGATCATGAGTTTGTTCTCGCCGGGCCAGTCGCATCTTTTTTTCATGAGTCAATCTCCAGTAAATCTTTACCGAATTATATGTTTGATATTAGGTCACAAAAACTAATGTTTTCCGTTTCAACAGCCTTAAAGTACCAATTATGTTCGGCGAAAACAATCTTGCATGAGAAGAATAGGAAGATTATACTTTCTAAATCCGAATCGAAAAGGAGACCCTTAGAATGCTATCGAATAAAAAAAACAGATCCCATCAATCTCAAAATCTTACAGACAACGCAAAACGCAAAGTATCCAGGCGTTCGGTGCTTGCCGCCGGCCTTGCAGCGCCGATTATCGTGCCGCGTTTTGTCCTCGGCGGTCCCGGCAACCAGGCCCCGAGTGACAAGCTGCGAATCGCCGCTGTTGGTGTCGGAGGCATGGGCCAGAGCTACCTCGGTAGCTGCCGGAGCGAGAACATCGTCGCCCTGTGCGATCTCGACCATAACCTCTCAGGCAAAGTCTTTCAGCGTTTTCCCGGCGCCAGGACCTACCACGACTATCGGAAGATGTTCAAGAAAGAAGCCGACAACTTCGACGCTCTTATCATCGCCACGCCCGACCACACGCATGCAGTGCTTCTGATGGAGGCTATAAGACTCGAAAAGCACATATATTGCGCCAAACCGATAACGCACAACATTGCCGAAGCGAGAAAAGTCCGCCGTGCGGTTCTCGATGCGAAGCATCTTGTCACCAAGTCGAGCGTGCAGTCTTCCGGAACGGACGCATCGCGAAACACAACCGAGCTTTTGAAATCCGGGGCTATCGGCTCTGTTCGGGAGCTGCACATCTGGTGTGACCACCCGGCCTATCCGTGCTCACTGGTCAGGCCCACGGAAAAGCAATCTCCGCCGGCCGGCATGGACTGGGACCTCTGGATCGGCCCGGCACCGTACCGTCCTTATCACTCGGCCTATCATCCCTGTAACTGGCGCCCGTGGTGGGATTTCGGCTCCGGGACGGTCGGCGATATGGCATGTCACACGCTCCATGCATACTTCAGGGAGCTGCAACTCGGCGCCCCGACGACCGTTTATGCCCGCAGCTCGATCCGCCACAAGGGCTTCTTCCAATTCGTATCGACGCCCGAATGTCAGAGCCACGCCAACACCGTTACATGGCAATTCGGAGCAAGGGAAAGTCTACCTCCTTTGAATGTGCACTGGTACGACGGCGGAATGAAGCCGCTCCGGCCGGCAGAGCTCGACCCGGGCATACAATTGCCGTCCAGCGGCCTTCTGTTCGTAGGAGAGCAGGGCAAGTTGATAGCAGGTTATTGTGGCGGTAATCCATTCGGCCGAAGTCGCGGCATTGTCGGTGGCCTGCTGCTGCCGGAGAAAAAGTTCCGCGACTTCCAGCAGCCGGAAAAAACTATGTACAGGTGCGACGATCACTACGGCGAATGGATCAAGGCGTGCAAGACGGATTCACGCACCGTCTGCCCCATAGAGTTCGGCTGCGAGATGACGGAGATGGCCCTGCTCGGAGCGCTCGCCCTGCGGACGAGGCGCGTACTCGAGTGGGACGCCGAAGCCATGCGGGTGACCAACCACGCCGACGCCAACAAACTTGTAGACCCGCCATACCGCGATGGATGGACGCTGTAACTGAAAAAGCCGCAGACCTGGATGTCAAAATCAGACTATCTCGGCTTCGAATTTGTTTAGCTGGCAGAAGTCTTTCATCTGGTGCGCGTAGTCGCCGTAGAAGAATATCTGGTGAAAGCCGGGGAAGCTGAGGACTTCCTGTGTGCCGTCGAATTTGATCTTGACCGAGACCACGCATCCGCCGGATGGGGGGACATCCATATTCTCCAGCACCGTGCCGGCTGAAATCAGCACCTTCGTGGGCGAGCTGCCGTCCGCTTTGCCCGGCAATAAATCGATGCTTGTGGCTCGCCTGCCCACCTGCCAGAGCGTTCTCGGCACGGCGTCGCGGTTGCCGTGATGGTGCATCAAATCGAACGGTTCAGGGCCCGAATCGAAGCCGTTCAGCTTCGTCGGGCATGAGCAGTGCGCCCCTATTATCGAATCGTCGGCGGTATCGGCCACGGGGTCCTGCTGGAAGCCCGGCCTGTCGAACAGATACTGTGTTATGGTATGCGATGCGACCGCGCCGTAGTCGGCTTCGCAGGCGGCGGGGATGCCATCATCGTTCATCCGCGACCATGCGATGCATGGCAGGCTCACCTTGATCCGGCCCAGGGCGCCGAGGCAATCCATCGTGATGGCGTCGGCCTGCTCGGCTTCGAGAATCCTGCCGGCCACGTAGTAGCTTTTCACGCCGTTGATGACATCCTGGCGTGTCGCGCCCGTTACCTTCCGCGCCCGGCGAAGATAATCGTCGGCCATCGCCAGCATATCCTTGCTCACGGTGGTCTTGTTGTACTGCTCGATGAACGTCGTGGCCGGCACGACTCGCATTGAGATTCCGGTGTCGGCTAAAGGTGCTTCGGAACGATTCCTGCCTCTTATTACGACGCAGCGGGTCCGGCGCATTTTTGCCGAGGCGCATAGCATTTTCATGCCGTAGGCGGCCTGGCCAAAATCGTTCGTCGAATAAATCACACAGCCGGGCGTCTCGGCAAGATGGATTGTGTTGGTTGTAAACGATGTTCCGAGTGGAGAATAAATAATCGACGGGATTGTGCTGTGAGCGACTTTTGTGGCACTCGGCCAGGAATGTCGCTGGCGATCCAACATGACCAGCAGAAGGCCGTCGGCTTTTTGCGCTTCGGCCTCGGTAATCCAGGCTTCGGCCTCTTCGAGGCTGTAAAGCGGCTGGCTGCGCAGGTCGAACTTCGCCCCGAGCTTTGCGGCAGTACTTGTCATTTTCTCGGTGTACATCTTTTGTGCGGCCTTTCCGTCATAGACGGCTCCCGGCCATAACATGCCGTAATCTTCCTTCCGCCGGACAAAGGCCGCTTTGATGGTCGGCACGTATTTCGACGCCGGCCCGCACTGACGAATTGGATTCTGTGTCTCCATCGGCTCTTTGACCAGTGGATTGCAGCCCTGCAGAAAAACAGAACCAGCCACTACTCCGGCTGAACCGCGGATAAACTGGCGACGGCTGAGATTATGATTGCAACTGCATTTTAAGGGGCATCTTCCGGAACTCATCGTTATCTCCTGCAAAAAAAATTTTGTGACTCGTTTATATTGTCAGCACTGTTCAGGATATGATACGATGTGCCTGCTGGGTTTGCAAGTATTTCACCGGGGCATAGATTTGGCAACCGGCCAGAAAACGATGTCTCCGTCTTCGTCGGTACCCCACTTGTATGGTCTGTTGTGCTTGATGGCGATCTCGCCGGTGTCGTCCTTGAAGTTCGGGCCGACGCTGTAGAGAGTGAAATCACCATTTGTTTTTTTGTACACCAGGGGCTTGTCGCTGTATGGATCAACAGGCGGCTCTTTCAGCAGTCCGGCGGCGACCAGCTCATCAAGTGCTGCCGGATATTGATTATTCTCCTGCCGCCATCGCAGAAGCGCCAATATCGTCAAGGTTGCTTCGTGGTGTATTTTGCCTCGATATGCTAACTCGGAAGCCCTTCCTGTTGCGGGCATTAAGATTTGAATCATAAAGAACCTGTAGCTGTGCATTGATTCATACTCATCGACCGCTTTGATGTTAGACACATGCCTTTCGTAGGGAGTCATCTTGGTAGTCTTGCTTTGCAGGTCGTATATCTCGTTCGCTTTTGCTATCGTCGCATCTCGCCTTGCGTGGACCATGCTTGCCGCCGTTAAGAACGGCATGAAGATTCGCTTGTCTCTATCGTCTGAGTCGAGAGCAAGATATCCTGTATACTCATCCCACATACCGGGTATTAAGTGACCTCCGCCTGGGCCTCCGTCGGTGAACGAACGCTGAATGACGTCCATGAAGACCAGCCTCTCGCCTTCCAGGTTCATTAACGGGTAGTCCCCGGGGTAAATTTGAGACAATTGTTCCTGCAATTTCAGCAGCTCGGCGGTGGAAAGTTTCCGGTCGGATAAGATGTTCAGTATTTCTTCATGGCCGAGATTGCTTATCCCCTGACTTACTAATTGTTCGATGATTGAACCCTTATTCTGCCAGTGGCGGGCCGAGCGGACGATGGTGAGACAATCCTCGATACTCTGCTTTAATTGTCCCTGGTCTCTGTTGATACGAGCATGCCAGACACTCATCATTACCAAACGCCTCAGCGGGGCCAGATGTGGCATCAGAATGTTCATGATTGAGTAGTCCTGAACATTGGGATCGAATGTATATGGCCGGTAGCAATACGACTTGGCACTGCCGGCTGCGTATTGCTGCCAGGCAGCTTCGTTTTGCTCGATCCAGGGACGGATATATTCACATTCGATCTCTGTCAGCGGCGCGGAAATGTCTTCGGGAAGGTTTTTGAATCGTTTTATTGCTTCGTTAAGAACCGCCACCGAGACGGCCTGGAGATGATTTGGCGGGATTGTGTTATTCTCGATCCATCTCTTAAGCTCGTCACTGGGATATTCGGGAGCCGATGAGAGGGAGAGGGTACCTGAGGAAGTGGGTGTTGTTAGCTCTGTGTCCTCTTTGATACATCGGATAATATGCTCGGTCATTCTGACTAATGTTGTGGTCCTCCAGTCGTTGGGTGATTGATAGGCGATTATAGGGAACGGCACCCAGTTGTATTCGAGGCACTTAAGAAGTACCGTTTGTTGTTCATGGGTTAGATTGTCCCAGTATTTCTGGTTCTTCTCGAACCATAGCTGAATCTGTGACTCATTATCAAGCAACATTTTTTTCAGCCGCATTGCGTCTTCACGGTCTCCACTGTGGTGCCTGTATGAAATAACCTTTTCAACGAGCGGGCTTTGGGGGACAAACAGCTTGATCGCCTTTTCGTAATGGGGCCAGGCGTTGTCCTGATCAAGTAGTTGCGGCTGATTCATCTGGTTCAGCAGCCGGATATAATCCACTCGGATCGTCGGCTCGCCGAAGGAAAACCAGACGGCGTAAACGATGAAGCATAAGATTAAAACGCCGATGGCTTGGAATGTCCTTGCTATTACGGTGCGCCAGAGCGGCCGGCAGCGTTTTTTGGCCCGGCGTAACAGTATCGCCAGCAGTTTCATGTCGCCGAAGTCTGCGACGAGATACCTGGCTCTTTGCTGTCGTTCTTTGTCGCTCTTGCAGTCTTTCAGCTCATCTTCAAAATGAGCCTTCAGCTCAGCCTCGACATCATCCCGGACTTTCCGGCGATAACGCATCTTCTTCAAAAGCCGCCGTACATACTCGACCGCACAGGCGGGAAGATTTTTTGAATCGCTTTTTCTATCGGACATTTTTCTTATTCCTCTGATTTCTGAATAGCGCCAAGGCTAATACCAATAATCAGGCTAATGCGATTGCTCCGCCGAAAACGAGATTCAGGCCGGTCGTCAACTCTTTAAGCTGGGCTTTTTGCTTTGCGAGCTCATCCTTGCCACTGCCGGTGATAGAGTAGTATCGTCTTTTTCGGCCTGACCCGGCGGTTTCCCACTTGCCCTGCACCAGCTTCTTCGCCTCGAGATTGTAGAGCAGCGGGTAAAGCGTCCCTTTGCCGAGCGTCAAAATCTCGCCGCTTCGCTGCTCGATTGCCTGGCTTAATTCGTAGCCGTACATTTGCCCGCCGGAAAGTATCTCAAGCACAACGACCGGGGCTACGCCCTTCAACAACTGGCTTTCAAACTTCATCGTTATCTCCCGTAAATATAATGATTTCAAAGATTTAACATCTAAATCTATTGTTTGGTTTTGCTTATTATGCAATACAAACTATGTATTGTCAACTAAAAAATAAGTTTTTTTTCATTTTTTTTTGAATCGTAAAATCTTAGAGACCTTTTTTCGTATGTCTATTATTTCATTGTGGATAATGCTAACTTTTAATCCTCACACCGGCCTTGAATTGGCCGGCTCCCCGGTAAAATTTCAAAAAAAAGCGTTACACTGGGCAAGAACAGTGGCACCTAACTATAGTTTGTACTGATTAGTTCTCCAAGGAAGGAGGCAGTATAGTGTATTGAATACACTAAGATGTAAGCCCCTGTTTCAACCATCCCTCTCCTCCGTGAAGCAGGGGCTTTTCTCAAGGAAAATACGTAGTCACCACAATAGAAATTCTACCGACCAATCTGGTAAAATAAGGATAGTGTTCACTATCTTATAGCCCTTGCTTTCTTCAGACTTCCTTTTTCCTGGGAGCAAGGGCTTTTTTTCGATACTTCAATAAACAGCCCCACAGCCCTGATTCCCGGTCGTAAACGGCGGATATGCAATATATTTGAAGCCCAAATATCCTTGACTTTTACACCACTGGGGGGTTACAATTACAGTGTTTCTTGGATATCACCAACCTGATGAGGTAAAAAAGGCTGGTCGTTTTTTTTTTTTTGATGGAAGCGCCTCTGTGTATAGAGTTTTAGGTGTACTGAAAGTTTTTTTGAGGATGGCAGAATGGCA
>DQCG01000464.1 GCA_003533825.1 Phycisphaerales bacterium | reverse complement strand
CCAGCCAACCCACCCCTGGTCGGGTGACGCTTTGTCCTGTATGGCCCGGGTCCGTACGACTTTGTCTCCGTTATCGTCGGCATACATCATCCATGCCAGCATCATCTGCTTGAGATTGCTAAGGCAAACCGCACGCTTGCCCTGCTCTCTGGCGCGATTGAGTGTCGGCACTAAGATAGCCATTAGTATTGCAATGATGGCAATAACGACCAACAATTCGATCAAAGTGAATCCATTGGTTCGTTTCATGATGGTTCTCATTCAACTATTGGAATCCGGCAGGATGGCAATCCTGTCGGATTCCGGTTTTCTTACTGCATTCAGTTGAGCTTGATCTACGGTTCAGTCAGTGACGTATCTACTAACCAGTCTTCCTCTAATATGGCCAAATCCAACTCATCGACGATGCAGTCACCGTTGAGATCCCCAGGAGACGGCTCGTAATCGGGCAGTGACTGGGCTGCCTCACAACCGTCGTGATACACGTTGATCGTAACTGTATCCGAACCGGCGTATTCACCGTCAAAGGCCTCCAACTGCAACACATATTCGCCGTAGGCTGACAGGGTAATACTCGTATCCNNGGCGCTCGGATCGGCAATCACGGCATCGGGGCTGTTAGGATCATTGGGTTCGCTAACCACCGTCCACTGCACCGTGTAAGCGTCGTCATCGGTGACGGTAGCATCCAGATTCTTTATCATGACGCCATCAACCAGCCAAGTCACTGCATTGGCACCGGCTTCCACTTTGGGAGGCAGATTATCAGCATAGAAGCTGAAGATGGGCCCCAGTTTGGGATTGTTATTCGGATCGACACCACCGAGGTGCGTGTCCACGGCCCAGTAGTATCGCGTCTTTGGTTGAGCTTGCACGCCAACGGACGTCACGCTCTCCTCGTTCACCACCCGCATGGCTGCGATGGCTACCGGGTCGTTGAACTGCTTCAGCGCATCATAGTTATCGGTGAAGTACACATCAACCGGCACCAGCTCACCCGGCACACACGGATCAGGCAGCGTCCAGCTCAGCTCGACTGCGCCGGCTTCTACGGCACCACTGTCGGCTGGAAACGGATTGAGATCGTGGATCGCCGTGAGCGTGGTTTGGTTCGCCACGTCGTTATAATCCAGGATCAGCGTGCCGTTGTTCTTGCCGTTGTGTTCATAGGCGGTAATCCAGCCGTTGTCAATGTATCCCTGGACGACCTCAAGGTCGTTGTCAGCCAGTATCAGCGTACCACCTGCGACGTCCATGGTGCCCACATTCTCGGTGCCTTCAACCTGTTTCATTTCTAGAGCTCCGGCGCCGAGAATGCCACCATGCAGGTGCACATGCCCCTTGCCGTTATGCGGTACGACGATGGTTGGGGCCGTGATCGTTCCACCGGTCATGTTGACTGTGCCCATACCCGTATGCCCCACGTAGAGGTTACCGCCAGCCGTTATGGTACCACTTTTCATGTTAAGTGTCCCTTCACCACTTACAAACCGGGCCACGACAATGAAGCTGCTTGTCGTCAGGGTCCCACCATCCACTGTCAAGTCACCGCTCTCCTGCGCCCCAATCCATGAATCAAGGGCCACGGCGCCTTCGTTGACGATTCTCGCGCCGGGTACGGCCCCTATCCTGGCCTTATCGCCAGCCGTTGGCACAGCACCGGTACTCCAGTTTTCCGGCGTGCTCCAGAGGTCGTCGGCACCATCACCAGTCCAGTTCCTCACCGCAGCCTGCACGTCAACTACCAACCCCACCACCAAGACAAATGAGGCTAAACAAATCAATTTCTTAACACACATAATCATTCTCCTCTACAAAAAGTTCAAAAATGTTCGTCTCGGCTCCCGATGTATCCTAACCAAGACACAAAACTTCTCTCTTATGATATCATATTCCCCTGCAATAATTAAGGCTCTTTTTCAGGGACGTGCCCATTCAGGACCCGATATCGTCTGTTTTCCGGCTCCACTCATCAGAATCGCATGAATAGTCTTTTATTGCCGTACTCATCACTTTATAGTCCTGTGTTTCCTCCTACGAGTTCTTTCCCTCTAACGGTCCTATCCTCCCTTGACAAGCGCAGGATACTCCTTGTGGTTATGAGGATTTGTCTTATTAAGAATTTTGTCTGAACATCATATTTTTGTTTTGTTGAGAACTTCGTCAAATAGCAATGGACATTCGCCTGCCGCCCAGGCCATTCCACGAAGCAGCAGCTTGCGGAACAGTGGTTCGTCGAAGGTCCAGGCGCTGTGCCCCGGCACGCAGCCGAAGACGCGGCCCTTGCCCAGTTCGTAACACCAGAACATTGGCTGGGCGGCCGTGGGCGTGCTGCGTTTCTTTGCCTTGTCTTCCACGGACGTCGCCAACACCTTGACGCCTTCCATGATGAGTGTTGGCGGCCAGTAGGTTTCGTCGTCTTCCAGAATGATCGTTTCCGGCAGTTCGGCGCAGATCGGGTGTTCCGGGACGGCCATATCCACCTGCACCTTCCCATGGCGAAACAGATCGAAACCGCCCACCCCGATCACTTCGGCCACCCCGTCGCGCATTGTCTTGGGCCTCGTCCACGTCGCCGAGTGTATCAACACGAGACCGCCACCGCCCTCCAGATACATCCTGACCTGAGCGAGCTGTTCATCGGTCCACTCCAGGTAGCAGTACGCCACAATCACATCGGCCGTTTGGAACTGTTCTTCGGACGGCCAATGCCATGCGTAGGTCACCTTGACATGAGGCATCCCCTTATAGTCATCCTTATTCTTTTCAGGCGGCCCAACGAGGTTTACCTGTTTTTCTTCCGAGGCTTCTTCGCCGCCCAGCAACAGCGCCCAACGTTTCTGCCACAGCGGGTAGTCGTGCAGACCATTGCCCGCCGGTCCGTGGTCTTTTTTGTCGGCCAGCAAGACGACATGCAGTTTTTCGATGCTGGGCTGTTCGGCATCAGAAGCGATCAGGTCGTTGATGAGCGTGGCGAGTTGTTCAGAGGCATCTTCCTGAAGGAAGTGTCCGGCGTGTTTGATGATGGTGTGTGGCTGGCCCTTGGCGCCGGGTATACGTTTCTGAAATACTTTTTCGCCCCCTGATGTTACGGGGTCGCTATCGCTAAAGGTCGTAAGGAACGGTTTGTCGAACTCACTGAGTACTTTCCAGGCCTTGCGATTCGTCGCCATCTGACTCCTGACCAAGGTCGGCATGACCCGCGGCCCGGCGGCGTAGCGCTCATCCGGAAACGGCGCACGATAGGCATTCAATTCGGCCTCGGTCAGTTTGCGTACAGTTGCGGCTTGCAGAACGATGCCGCAGTCGAATTCGGGCACGGTTTGGCTGTACTTCAGCCACCCCATAAAACCCTCCTCGAACCTGAGTTCCGCTTTCGGATCCGGTTGGGTCCATTGCCTACCGATGACAATACCGTCATCGCCACGGCCAGCGGGAAGCGCGGCATTACCGGCGACGACACGAGCAAATCGGTCAGGTGCGCCTGCAACAATCCTGAGTCCAATCAAACTGCCCCAGTCCTGGCAAAATAGCGTGATATTCTTCAATTCGAGTTCTGAGACGAATTGCCTAATCCAATCGACGTGATTTTGATAGGAGTGGTCGGAGCGTTTGGCGGGCTTATCCGATTTTCCGAAGCCGATAAGATCCGGCGCGATGACGCGGTGCCCTGCAGCCACCAAACGCGGAATCATATTGCGATACAAATAGCTCCATGACGGTTCACCGTGCATCAACAAAATCGGATCGCCATCCCTGGGCCCCACGTCTATATAATGCATCCGCAATTTTCCGAGCTTGCTATCAACTTCAAGGTAATGCGGCGCGAACGAATAGTCCTTCAAATTCTCGAAGCGTTCGTCCGGCGTGCGAAACACGCCTGGGCGAACTTCTTCCGAAGCGGCATTTGATGTAAAGCTACATGCGATAAAAATTAACGATATCAAACAACTCGTTTTTATACTCTTCTTCATATTCATAGTCTTCCGTCTCGCTTTATACAACACTTTCGTTGTTATACATATCCTCATTTCCCATCTGCCATTTCCATCTGATTCAAACTTGTCCAGCCGTGCTGACCAAGGATAAGGCCAGCGCCGCGCACAGGTGTGTGGTTCTATCGTTCTTCATGGTTTTCTAAATTCGTGGATTATTTCTTTTTAAGTGGAGCAGCGGTCTTGCTCATTTCCAACTCCCACTTTTCGAGCAAGCGGCGCAACGCATTCAGCTTTTCTGGCGCGCTTTTAGTGAAATCCTTCGTTTCACCAATGTCGGACCTGAGGTTATACAGGGCTTCAGTATACTTTTCGGAACCTCGGTAGGTTCGCAGATACTTCCAGTCTCCCTGCCGAACCGCAGATTGTTGGTAATTCCCTGTACGTCCTCTAAAACGCCGAAAAAAGAAGGGACGCTTTGAAGGCAACTCCCTTTCCCCTTTGAGAGCCGGAAGCACATTCATAGCATCGAACGGCTGGTCGGCGCGGTGGCTTGCGCCCCCGACGGCCGCGATTGTGGCCGTCAGATCCATCGCATGGATCGGCTCGGAAAATTCAGTTCCTTTGGCCAGCACACCAGGCCAGCGGAAAATGAGCGGCACACGAATGCCGCCTTCTTCCAATCCCTGCTTTGCTCCACGAAGCGGGAGGTTCCGTCCAACATTACCGCCTTTATGTCCGCCGTTATCGCTCGTCAGGATAACCAGAGTGTCTTCAGAAAGTCCGAGCTCATCCAGAGCATTCAACACTCGCCCGATTTCCAAATCGAGCCGCTCAATCATCTTATCGACTAAACTACGGACTTCAACCGGTTTATTCTGCCAGTCGTCAACCGGTTTAAAATGTGGAACATCCGGATCTTGAAACGGAGCGTGCGGCGCCTGAAAAGGCAGATAGATAAAAAACGGCTCTTCACTCTCAGTCTTGATAAATTTGATCGCTTCATCGGCAAAAACGGTGTCGCACCAAGTGCCTTCGCGGTCAGGGTACGGCTTGCCGTCCTCATACATGTCGAGTTCGCCGGTTGCAACGAGCTTGTGCGTGTAATAATCGTGGTTAATGTGCAACCCGACCCAACGGTCAAACCCGTAGTCATTCGCAGGGCGACGATCACCGTTGGACACGTTCCACTTACCAAAGCAGGCCGTTCGGTAGCCTGCTTCCTTCATCAATTGCCCAATGGTCGTGTGTTTCACCGGATCAAGCGATTCTCCCTTGCCGAAATACTCTTCGTACTTAGGTCCAATTCTCGCAGGATAGCGACCTGTCAAAAGGGCGGCCCGTGAGGGGGAGCAAACGGGGAAGGCGGAGTAGCCGTCGGTGCAACGAACTCCATCCTTGGCCAATTGATCCATCACTGGGGTGTTTAATGGACCGTCATAGCAGCCCAACTCGCCATAACCAAGGTCATCGGCAAGAATGAGAATGATGTTTGGCTTTTCGGCCGAATGCGCGGCGCAAACCAGGCAAAGCGCAATCAAACATATTGGTAAAAAAGGCAGGTGTTTTAATTGTGTCATTTTTCGTTTTTCCAGATGATATATGAGACGGGCTTCACAGCAGCTCGTTCTTTAATTACCAGGTGGCTCATGATGAGCGGGAATCCCTTTGCGCATCTTTTCTTTTATTTCAGCGTATTCAGGACGATTCGCAAGGTTATGCCATTCCCATTTATCCTTCTTGTGATCATACAACTCTTCCGATCCGTCAGCATATACGATATATCTGTATCGTTCGGATCGAATGCCGTAATTCTTAAAGCCAAAAACAGTCAAGGAGGTCTTGTCCCATGAGGCCTCAGGATCTTCAAACAATACGGTGAGGTCGTTCCCTTCCAGTTGTCCTTCAGGGGGCTCGCAGCCGGTCAGGGAGGCCAGGGTCGGATAAATATCCAGCAAGTTCACCGGCTTGGCGCAGGTCGAGCCAGGCTTGGTCACACCGGGGGCCACCCATACAAAATTGACCCTCGTGGCCCTTTCCCAGAGGGAGTATTTCGCCCAACGCTCTTTTTCCCCAAGCTGAAAGCCATGATCGCTCCACAACACAATGATCGTATTGTCTGCGTACTTTGATTTCTCGAGCGCCCCGACAATCTGACCAATCAGGTCATCCGTCATGGCAGTGGACGCCAGGTAAGCCTGAATCGCAGGCTTCCACTGACCGGCAGCCCTAATCGTCTTAAGCCACGCAATATGCCGCTGCTTTGAACTGGCTTTGGGTACATCTTCCATATCATTTTCCAGGTACCCTTCCGGAAGCTCTATTTCATCCAGAGGGAACCGATCAAAATATTCTTGGGGCGCGTAATTGGGTAAATGCGGCTGGAAGATGCCGGCGCCTAAAAAGAACGGTTCTTTCAGCTCGCCCCCCAGCAGTGTCTCTGCCGCCCATTTCGCTGTTTTACCACAGTTGGTATCCTCAAGGGTAACGTCGGGGTGGTAAGGGCCCCAGTCGGCGTATCTTGACATACCTTTCTTGATCCCGTTCAGGGGTCTCGGGGATGAGAGTCTGGTTTCCCAGGGAAATTGGTCCTGTGTTTTACTCGGGTAATAATCATCAAAGCCCCGCCCCTTTACTTCAGTTTTAAAATGATTGCCGTGAAATAACTTTCCTGAACCGCAAACATAGTATCCATTCTGTTGAAAGAACTCGGGCAATAGAACCGAGTTATTCAGTATCGGATTTTTTGTAAGCGAATTCCTGTTTACATAATTACCCGATGTCGAAGGACGGATCCCACTCATGATGGCAGACCTTGAAGGACCGCAAGCCGGAGCCGCGCAATGCGCATTCGTGAAAACCATCCCTTTAGAAGCCAGCTTATCCATGTGCGGCGTTTTGGCCTGAGGATTGCCCTTCAATGTGCCGGTCCAGTCATTCAGATCATCAATAGCGATAAACAATACATTTGGCTTGGCGTCCTGCCGGCCGGTGTCTTTTGCTTCGCTCGCCCTGCCTACCACGCACAATAGAGTAACCGCCAGAAACAGTATCGTTGTTTGCTTTTTTGTTCTCATTTCAGATTTCTCCTTTAACTTCTATGACCACAACCGAACCTAAGGATTCGCGTGATTCTTTCATGATGAGCCACTACTTGCCTTCCGCTTTCCATTGCTTCATGAGATTGACATTACCTTGGAGATCTTTTGCACGTTCCGTATCTCCACGCCTTGTTATACCATCGATATATTTTTTCGTGGCACTATCGTACATGGCTTCAGATTCAGGAAAGCGCCCCTGATCGTCGCTCTCGATAATCCAGTTTGCCAAGATAGCCCGCATTTCTCTCAGCTTGTCCAGATGCTCCGGTTGTTTTGCCAGATTGTGAACTTCCCAGCGGTCTTTGCTCAAATCATACAGTTCTTCTTCGGGACGTGATTGAGCCAGAAACAGTGATTGAACGTCATTGAGTTTATCCGCGGCATGAAGATACCGCAGCCTCTTCATAAAGGGCTTCTGATCTTTGTATACACAAGGCTGCAGGTAGGGCCGTTTGGGATAGAAGTTTCGGATATACTTATAGTTGCCCTTGCGCACACTGCGAATCCTGTCTACGGTTTCATCACAACGGTCCCGGGCACATACCACATACTCTCTGGGCTGCGCCTGAGGACCAAACAGCGGCCTTGCCTGCATATACTCAGGAATGTCGATCCCCGCGAAATACAACGAGGTGGCCGCCATGTCGATATGCGTGATCAAGTCGTTGCGAATCTTCCCAGATGAAACGCGGTCCGGGGCCCAAACCACAAAGGGGATCTTTGTTCCCTCATCATAAAGGAATTGCTTGCCCCTTGCCTGGCTGATTCCGTGGTCCGTGATGAAGAAGATGACCGTGTTATCAAGAAGACTCTCTTTCTTTAGTCGCTGCAGAATAAGTCCGACTTCTTTGTCAGTGTATTGCACACTGTTCAAATATTCGGCCCAGTCCTTACGAAAAACAGGATCGTCGGGATAATACGGGGGTAAGGTTACTTGGTCTGCGGTGATCAAGTGATCCATCTTCGCCTCAACTTCTTCGTACGCCCTTGGCATATCTCTCAACTTGCCGCCGCGGAGTTGAATTTGGCTGAAGAACGGCTGTCCCTGTTTGCGCCCTGACCAGTCCGGACCATCGTAAAGTGCTTTCTTATCAAACTCAAAGTCATAGTCCGTCTTGCCGAAATTCTTGAACTCCTGGTTTGTATTGCAGGTGTAATACCCCGCCTCCCTGAATAATTCCGGAATCGGCCTCACATGGGCAGGCAGATGGTGTTTAACCGTGCCACGGCCCGTATAGTGGTGTTGCACGCCAATGCTCGTCTGATACATCCCGGTAATCAGCGCGGAACGGCTCGGCGAACAGACAGGGCTCGAGACATAGGCGTTGCTGAAGGCCACCCCTTCTTTGGCCAATCGGTCAACATGAGGCGTGTGGACCAGTGGTTGCCCCTGATAGGCAAAATCACAGGACATGTCCTCGACAATGATCCAGATGATGTTGGGTCTGTCAGCAGCCAATGCCCCAAGGGATGTTGCAACAATCAGCAACAAGGCAATCAACGATTTGAATCGAGAATAGTTCATAATATACCTGACGTGCCTTTTTTATATAATCAACGATCATTCGCCACTGAAAATATCTGTTCGACGCGTAGATTAAGGTCAGTAAATAGGGGTACGACTTTTAATAAGCTCGTACGCACCAAAAAAACGGTCACCGTTTGTTGCCTTCGGTCAACCCGCAAATGCGGCCCCGACGCACCGCTGATGAAAACGAGATCGGCCAGGCCATTCTCATCAGGAAGGTCCCGGTGCCATCCCAATCCAGGGGCCCTAAAGCGTTCTTCAGGTATCTGCAATTTCCGCTGCTCGGTTACAGACGCCTTG
>DQCG01000312.1 GCA_003533825.1 Phycisphaerales bacterium | reverse complement strand
GTCAGCCGCTTTCCAATGCCGTTGTTTGGCAGTGTAAAAGATCGGTAGAAATCTGCAGCCGCCTGAAAAAATCGGGTTTGGAAAAAGAAGTCAACAAAAGAACCGGCCTGATTATCGATCCTTACTTTTCAGGCAGTAAAATTATATGGCTTTATGAAAATGACCACCGGATAAGAAATGCCATTGACTCGGGAGAAGCGTATTTTGGAACTATTGATACGTGGCTGTTGTTTAAGCTCACCAAAGGCAAAAGTTATTGTACCGATTATACGAATGCTTCCCGAACTCTTTTTTTTAACATCAATGAACTCCGATGGGACAAATATCTTTTAGATAAATTCAATCTACAAAATCTAAACCTGCCCCAGCCACAAGCTTCCTCGTACTCATACGGCCAATCCGATTTTGAGGGACTCTTCCCGGACAAGATAAACATATCGGCTATGATAGGCGATTCCCATGCCGCTGCTTTCGGAGAAGGCTGCTTCTCGCCCGGCGACGCAAAGGCAACTATGGGCACCGGCTCTTCTATTCTCCTCAATACCGGTTCCAGGAGAATTCAATCTGAAAATGGGATGGTCACAACCATTTGCTGGAGCATACCCGGTAGAGTAGATTATGCCTTAGAAGGTATTATCGTTACCTGTGGAGCCACTATTAATTGGCTACGCGATCAGCTTGGGCTATTTAACGAAAATCGCCAAACACAGAAAATCGCTCTTTCTATTGAAAATACAAATGGTGTGTATCTGGTTCCTGCTTTCAGTGGCCTTGGCGCTCCCCATTGGAAAATGGATGCCAAAGCTGCGATATTGGGGTTGAACTTAGGTTGTGACAAAAGCCATATTGTCCGTGCCGCTCTGGAATCAATTCCATACCAGATTAAAGATGTCATCATTGCCATGGAGCAGGATAGTGGAATTAAATTAAAGGAACTCAAGGTGGACGGAGGTGTAACGGCTAATCATTTTGTTATGCAGTTTTTGGCTAACCTATTGAAAACTAATGTTGTCAACATCGGCCTGGAAGAAGTCTCCGCCCTCGGCGCCGCCTGCTTAGCCGGACTTCAACAGAATATCTTTTCTGATATCAGTCAATTAAAGAACCTCACCGTTGGTAGAAAACAGTTTTCTCCCAATACAGACGTGGAGAAGGTGCATGCTTCCTACGAGGGTTGGAAAAAAGCAGTGAAACAACTTTTATAATCCGGACCACTTTTTTACCGTTTAGTTTGTAAAGTAAAACATTAAGGGCAATGGCTAAAAAAATTTTCTCTTGAGTAATTCACTTAAGAGCGGAAATGCGCATATGTCAAAGATTCGAAAAGTCATACTGCTGAAGCAGTACTTTAAGAGCAAAATGATGTTAAGAAAAAACGCTTTTACTCTGATTGAGTTATTGGTGGTGATTGCAATTATTGCTCTGCTGATGGCGATTCTCATGCCTGTGCTTGGCAAAGCCAAAGATCAGTCACGAACCATCGGGTGCCGGTCAAACCTCAAGCAATACGGTATAGGCATGAGAATGTACCTGGATGATAACGACCATGATTTTCCAGACGCCTGGACCTGGCTCAAATCTAAAAGCCACGATTATGTTCGCAAGGGAGAAGAGCCGGATGGCGTATTCTGGCCTTATCTAAAGGATCTGGATGTCCACATGTGCCCCAAGTTTTCTTCGCTCGTCAAAGGAACGACCTGGGAAGATACGGCGGTTAGCTATGTTATGAATTCTTATGTCGGCAGGGGCGGCGAAATTTGGACAAATTGGCTCGGCTCGAACGTTACCGGAGTAAAAAAAGAAACCGAAGTTTACAATCCCTCGAGAGTGGTAGTGTTCACTGAAGAAAATACCTGGACTATTGAGGATTACAGCGATTACCCGTTTAATGACACGCATTTCACCGTCGGCAACTCGAACAGGCGAATTGATAACTACGCTACCTTCCACAATGCCCCCGGAGACCTTGACAAGGGCGGGACAAACATCGTTTTTGTGGATGGGCACGTCGAAATCCTACCGAGGGTGGAAGATCTGGATAAGGGCTTCAGATTGGCCTGGCCTAAAAAAGAACTGCCTTACTAATATTGTTGGGCGTTCGTAAATTGATAAGAAAGAAAACGCAAAATAATGTTTTTCCTGAGGTAAGGTGTGATATAATAGAGTCGCATGGAGGTCGCTCAAGCGCAGACAGAATATGATATGCCTCCACCGGCGTTTTTGTGTGCGTGAGAGTAACACGGCACGAGTAATATGTGTATTCATAAAATATAATGTATTTTCTTGGAGTGTTTAATCGGACAAAGAATTATCTTCTTTGTTGAGGCAGGGAAATGAATATGTTTTACTTTATTTAAAGGAGGTATGTTATGTGTAGAGAATTGATCTATTTAATTTTTGCATTGGCTGTAAGTCTCGTGGGTGTTGCACCTGCCTATGGGGACGATATCATCTGGGATTTTGAGGATGGCAACGACCACGGATTTGCCCTGTGGAGTGTAAATCCCGCTACTCCTGCTGCTGATGACCCTGCCACTGCGGGTGACGAGGCTTTGACGGGCATAGGTGGATCCAAGGGTCTGCCGGATGCAGGCGTGGCTTGGTCAATCGGATGGCCCGATCAGTTTGATGGCCAAAAACCCGCCGTGAGCGAGGGCGACAAGGCTAAAGCTGATGGAACGATGGAGTACAACCAATCCGGTAAGAATCACCCATTTACATTTCCCGTAAATAGCCGGGACCAAGAGAGTTATCTAAATACCTATAACCTCACCGGGTGGGGCGACGACTTGCATTCTGAAGACAACGATCAGATCGCCACATCGCCCTTTTTGTTGATAGGCCCGGATGCACAGTTGACTGTCTGGGTTCACGGCGGTGGCAACGGGACTCATGCACCCGAACTTGATTCGAATCCGAATGATGGATATACGACGAATTCTGCCGGAGTCGCCGTGCTTTCAGCCGCAGATGGTTCTCTCCTTGACAGCGTTCTTACTAATGGTCATGGAACATTGAGGGCTGATACAATCGATCTTTCAGAATTCGCGGGGCAAATAGTTTGTATTGAAGTGGTTGATGCCTTTCAAGGAGCCTGGGGCTGGATTGCGGTTGATGAAATCCGAATTACCAATGCAATCGAACTAAGTGGTGCTGAACCCTATCCCAAAGCCTGGGGCCCCGGACCGGCTGATGGCACCATGATTGAGGATACATGGGCAACCCTTTCATGGACAGCGGGAGGTTTTGCCAACTCGCATGATGTGTATTTAGGCGACAATTTTGAAGATGTGAACGATGCAACGGACGAGAGTGAGACGTTCCGAGGTAACCAAACGTTGGAGTTTTACGTGGCCGGCTTTCCAGGATATGCCTATCCAGAAGGGCTCATCCCGGGAACGACATACTATTGGCGAATAGACGAAGTCAACGATGCAGAGCCGAATAGTCCCTGGAAGGGAGATATCTGGAGCTTATTAATTCCTCCCAAGACTGCGTATTCACCCAATCCGGCCGACGGAGCTGAACTTGTTGATTTAGATGTGCAGCTTATATGGACGGCAGGTTTCGGTACAAAAGTTCACTATATCGTCTTCGGCGAAGATTTTGATGAAGTGAATGACGCTGTCGCGGGTACTCCTAACGGAAGTACGGATTACAATCCCGGCCATCTTACACTGGCTAAGACTTACTACTGGCGCGTCGATGAGTTCGATGGAATAGAAACGTATAAAGGCGAAGTCTGGAGCTTCACTACTCTGGGCGCAGTCAGCGGCCCGAATCCGGCTGATGGTGCTGTGGATATTAAGCCGTCGGTTGTTCTTAGCTGGGATGCGGCAGTTCTCGCCGCTTCACACGAGGTATACTTCGGTACGGACGCAGAAGTTGTGAAGAATGCCACCAAGGCTTCGCCCGAGTACAAGGCAGCCAAGACTCTTGATGACGAGAGCTATGATCCTGGTCAACTTGCATTGGAAACGGCGTATTACTGGCGAATTGATGAAATCAATAACACCAATCCCGATAGTCCGTGGAAAGGCAATGTTTGGAGCTTCACGACAGGTGATTTCTTTGTCGTTGACAACTTTGAGGATTACGATATCGGCAATAACGAGATATGGTGGGCATGGAAAGATGGGCTTGGTTACATTGCTCACGATAACGAACCAGCCTATCCAGGCAACGGGACAGGCTCGGCTATAGGCGATGAGACTACTGCTTCTTATACTGAAGAGACTATCGTCCACGGGAGTAATCACTCGATGCCGTTCATCTATGACAACAACAAGCAGGGTTACGCGAACTACTCAGAGGCCGAGTTCACATTGACGGTGCAGCGGGACTGGACCCAGGAAGAAATAAGTGTATTGTCACTGTGGTTCTATGGTAATCCGTCTAACGCTCCAGAACGGATGTATATAGCCATAGCCAACAGTACAGGCACACCTGCGGTGGTGGTCCACGATGATCCGGCCGCGGCAACGATAGACGACTGGACCGAGTGGGTCATTCCACTCCAGGCTTTTGCTGATCAGGGCATTGTTCTGAACAATGTTGACAGGATTGCAATTGGCTTCGGTACCCAGGGCAACATGTCGACTCCCGGCGGCTCGGGCAAGATGTTC
>DQCG01000419.1 GCA_003533825.1 Phycisphaerales bacterium | reverse complement strand
AAGGAAAGGTTCTGTATGAGTCCGACCGACAAACCACATGAGCTGCTCGCGTTAGCGGAAAAGGATTATTCTGGCCACAGAGAACACCGAGCACTCAGAGAAATAATATTTTTATCCCTGCGTAGGCAGGGACAATAATCATTTTCATAAACCGCTGATAAACGCGGATATTTAAAATCGCATTGCGTAGGGCGTACTGCGCCTTTCATCCCTTCGAATTCCTCAGAGCTCTTCATCCTGAGCGGAGACGAAGGATGAACACGGTTATGGGTTCGCCACGAAGGCACACGAAGGAAAATAATAATCAATTCTTGTGAAAACTTCGTGTTCCTTCGTAATACAATCTTTCAAAACGTTGTTTTTTATGCTCGATTTTTGTTTTGGCCAATCATAACCTTTTTATTTGTAGCATTTTATGAAGCTTTTCTACAAGACGAACTTTTTGGTTGCGGCCAAGGGCGAAGCCCGAGGCAGCGCCGGGAGCTTCGTGGTAAAAGAACTTTTTTAGTCTCCGTCAACATTTTCGGAAATAGTAAACGTCCCTAATAAAATCCGTCTTTAGTTTTAAGCAGGAGTATAATCTGACCGATAACATATTCGAGGGGTGCCATCTATCGTATGATTGCGGATTGTTTTTGGAGAAGAGACAATGGCAAAAAAAGATTCAGATAGAATCGAACAGACAGGGGACATCGTTGTTGCTGGTATCGCACTTGTCCCTTTGATTCTGGCGGATAAAGTTACTGCTCTTCATCCTCTTTTTGGTATGCCTCTATTTCTGTACTTGATTCGAGATTTCAAAAAATCTTCCTCGCTCAGTGACCGGCTCATAGTGAGTATGGCGATGTCCTTTGTAATGCTGTTGTTCACCTGTTACCCTATCGAATGCATTTTGGATAAGTTGGAAGATCCACCAGATTGGGATATTGTTCTTGCAATTCAGTGGCTTATCGTGTTTCCGGCCGTCTGGGCAGTAAGAGAGTTGTTTGAATTTGTTGGAAAGCCACGAGGTAAAACATGAGCATTAAGAAAATAGTTATTTTACTGGCTGTCGTTTTGAGTCTTATTTTACTGTTGGGTTCGATTGATCCCAGACCGCAGATATATGACCCAAACGTGGTACACGGTTTTCAGCCGAAATCCAATTCGCGAGAGCGTACTTTGGAGTATAAAGTCGTTGTTGCTTCCGACCCAAATACACTTGAAACTAAAGTGACCCAAAGACTAAAAGACCAAAAAGATAATTGGATACCCATAGGTGGGATTTCGGTTGACGATACCAATTGCTATCAAGCGATGGTAAGAGTGAATGAATGATTTCGTAAATCCCACCCCACACTCCCACCCATATTCCGCTATGGCACCGGCTGAGATCGTCGATTTTACTTTTCTAATGCCGTCTGAAATTCTTTTAGGCTCATAGAAAATCTTGAAGGAAGTCTTCCTGGGGTGTATAATTCACTCGACAAATTACTTAAAACGAATTCAAAGAGGGATGGACTATGAGCCACGTTGTAGAAATTATTCATTATGTTGCTTGGCCTCTTGTTGTTCTTGTCATTTTTTTCTTGATACGCAATCCGTTTAAGCTTCTCATCTCCAGCATCGAGGAGTTGGTCATTCGTTACAAAGATTTTCAAGCTTCTGCCAAAGTCAAGCCTAAGGATGTCAAGAACCTGCCTGCTCCCAAGGTACAAACAGAAGCAATTGCACCAGAGCCGCCGCCGGATTACAAAGAAGATGCGAGGCCCATTATTCTTTTGAAAGATGCAAGGAAGGTCTTGGCAACACTCTTTGACGGGCAACTTCGTCATTTTGGTGAAGAGGACATTTCCAAAGGGCAATGGAGTTTTCAAGTGCTCCCGCGCTCGCCTGAATATGGCAACTTCATGTTAGGCTTTGCTCAACTTCTTGAACTGGGTCTTGCAGGTTGGGAACAAAAGAACGGGCAGGCGGTTCTCACCAAAAAAGGTTGGGAATATTCTAAGGAGCATCCCAAGATAAGGTATTCTGAAGACGTTTATAGGTTTTGACATCACATTGTACAGGCTTCCAATCTTTTCCCTACTTCCTAATATGCGATAGTTTAATGTGGCCCCGGCTGAGATTGTTGATTTGGCCCCTAATCAAGTCCTTTGGTCTTGATTCCGTTGCTTGTTCCTGGCAATTAGGCTGGCTAATTTAGGGTCAACAGTAAGACGCGGCGTTTGCCGTTTCTGGCAGATATGCACGCACTTAATCTACTGTTACCTCCGATGAACGTTCGAACGCAAGTGGCCAGAGTTTTGCAGGATTTCTAAAAGGACAGGCAGGCTTCTTTTGGTTCGAGGTTGCATTCGAGCCATTGAGATAAGATGATAGCTTGATCGTCGAAATCGACTTTGCAGTCGCCGTTTACGTCACCGCTTAGCTTGGATGTGCATCGTGCCACTTCCGGGCCGTCAAGGACGATTGCGTATATCTGCAGGTTTCCATTCCGGCTGTCCTCCCAGACGACCGTATTGCCGCTTATGGCGGGATTGGTCTGGTCATAAGGATTGTCGGTGATTTGAAATTCCCGCCGGGTGGTCAGGTTGTAGCCGTATATGTCCCAGTCGCCGTTTCTGTTGTCCTCCCAGACGACGATGTTGCGGTCGATATCGGGATTTGTCTGCTCGGCTTCGCTTGCCGCGATTACGAACTCGACGGGATTGTTCGGGTCAGAGATATCGGCTGCGTAAATGTCCATGTCACCGAAGTAATTGTCCGCCCATACGACGGTGTCACCCCAGACGGCCGGGCGCTGCTGGTCGAATTCGGCCAGCGTGACGCCGAAGTCGGCCGGCTTGTTTCGCATCCAGATATCGGCCCCGAGTATATCCCAGTCGCCGAAGTACATATCCTGCCAGACGACCGTCGTTCGATATACGGCGGGTCTTTGCTGGTCGAATTCGAAGTTGGCGACGGCAAATTCCTCCGGGCTGAGCAGGTCTGTAATGTCGGCGCCGTAAATGTCGTAATCGGCCTCGGGTCCATCCTGCCAGACGACGATGTTGCCGTGGATGGCCGGTTCCTGCTCGTCATTTTCGGCTAAATCAGTGACGGCAAATATCCATGGTTCGTTTCTATCGCTGATTTCGGCTCCCCGGATGTCCCAATCGCCCGAGCCGTCCCAGAAGACATAGTCCTGCCAGACGACGATGTTCTCGAAGACCGCCGGATTCATCTGGTCATTGGCGTCGCCGATGACAGCGGCGAGCGGATCATCCGGGTTGTTCATATCCGCAACGTAAATGTCGTAGTCCTGGTATTCTTCGACGAATTGTTGCCAGACGATAATATCCCCGTCGATATCCGGTGCCTCCTGGTCGTCGGTAGTCGGCCAGACGGCAAATTCTCCCCGGCCCTCACCGGCTTCGGCAGAATTAGTCGACAGCATCCAGAAAAAAAACAAGCATGTAAGGAAAATCAAAATCAAGGAGTTCATCGTCGCAGAGTACGTGTTTAGCCGGAGTTTATCATTTGCGACCATCCCCAAAGCCTGCGGCTTTGAGGCTGCCACCCGTTTACCATCAATTCTATTGGGTGGCAGCCTCATCCCGATCGTCATTATCGGGATGGGGATGGCTCTTCCCTGGCTAAACACATGAATCGCAGAGCGATAATTCTCCGTAAGGAGTCCAGAGGACCGCAATTTTGCATTTTGCAATCTGATATTTGATTTCTTTTTTAGTGTGAGCGGTTTCATCGTCAGCACCTCCTGAGGCTGAAGCGAGAGTAATCGGTGCCGCCCATCAGCCGCGGACAAAATGCCCGAGTCCGGCACTCATACCGAGCGCGCACAAACTCGTGACAACCATCACTCCGCCCATCATTCTGGAACGCTCCTGAATCGAGGCCATGATCGGCTTCGAAGCAGGGGCCGGATCCGGAACCACCGCTTCACTCACAACCGGGACCGAAGATTCAATTGGTGCCGGGGCGGGAGTTTGGACCGGTG
>DQCG01000720.1 GCA_003533825.1 Phycisphaerales bacterium | reverse complement strand
AATCGGCGTCCCTACCGTGACTGGTTGTAGAAATTTACTACATGAATTTGAGCTTTTCATAGGTGAATGGCGTCAAAAAAAAGGAAAGCTGACGACTTTCTCAAGCTGCCAGCTTTCTAATAAAATATTGGGCATTCTTTTACTTTCCAGCACGCAATTTACTCAACAGGTTCAGCCGGAGGGATTTCCTCGAATAAATGTTTGTCAAGGGCTATCAGGTCTTGGACATCGACTAAAAGCCCTTAGTTTGAGATAATATTAACCCTTGATGAGCGTATATGGATCTATTTATGGTTGACAGGCACAAAAGGCCTGATATTCTATTGTAGATGAGGCTCGGCAGTGTTGCTGAGCGGCAGGTTACAGTTCACTTTTGTTTGGAGGCAAAATTATGAAGTCACTTCACAGAGGTCTCGGGTTGGCGTCACTCATGTTCGTGCTGACTTTTTGCGCTGGTGTATGGGCTGCGCCCCAGGGCAAGGGATTGATCGGCGAATGGGATATGAAGTTTAATTTCGACGGCCAGCAGATGACGTCGATACTCTCCTTCGCCAAGGGCAAGGAGGGAGAACTCACTGCCCAATGGGTCAGCATAATGGGAATCAGCGAAGTTAAGGAAATTAAACGCGAAGGTAAAGACATTATCTTCACCCTGATCAGTCAGTTTGGCTATCAGGAATTTACGAGCAATTTCATCGGTACGCTTGAGAAGGGTGAACTCTCCGGCCTGCTCTCCACCGACCAGGGCGAGATTACGACTGAAGGTAAGAAGCTCAAGCGCATGCCTGCCATCCTCGGAAGCTGGAACATGACCATCAAAATGGGTGAGCGCGAGTTCAACACGATGTTGTTAGTCACAACCGACAAGCAGAAAAAGCTCCAGGCTGAGTGGCAGAGCGAATGGGGCGAACATGAGATTACCGATGTGCAGTTCAAAGACGGTAAACTCAGGTTCAGTCGCGTAAGCAAGTTCGGCGACCGCGAGTGGGAAACGACCTACGAAGGGACGCTGAAAGGCCATACGCTCACAGGAACGTTCAGTTCGCAGCAGGGTCAAATCCCCGCAAACGGCAAGCGCGTCGGTGCGGCCCTGGTGGGCAAATGGGACCTGACGATAACCTCCGAGCAGGGACCGCGAAAGCAACGGCTCACAGTCCTGCCGGACCTCAATGCCCGCTTTGGTTCGTTACCGATCAAGAAAATCGGCTTTGAAGAAGGGCAGGTCAGCTTCAAGATGACTCTCCAATTTGGCGATAACGAGTATGAGATTAGCTTCAAAGGTAAGCTTGACGCTGGCAAACTGACCGGGAAATTGACCACATCCCAAGGAATAAGCGAAGTCACCGGCACCAAGATCAAGTCGATCCGACAGAAGAAGTAGCACTGCGATAAAGCAGAAGTCGGCGACACCGCAGGCGGATAAGGCAGCACCGGTCATTACAATTAGAGGAAACCGATATCGAGTATGGTATAGTCATAGTTCGCAGTGAGATATCTCGACTGCGCTACACTCTATGACGAAATAGATTTGTTATGTTGACCAGAGGAATGCCATGGGCGTTCCTGGGGCAAAGAAAACTGATTTCGCAAGCTAATGACACTTATAATGATAGTATGCCGGATTGCAAAACTTAGTTTGACTACAGCATGACAAAGCAATCGCATGTGAGAAGCAACTCAAACGCTGGCAGCGAGAGAAGAAATTGCGGCTGATTGCTCAAGAAGATCCTAATATATCATAACGTGGATGCCTCAAAGAAAATTTTCATGAGAATAGAGATTTTACTATTCGACTTTGAGCTATTCATAGGTGCATTACGTCATAACTATAGCTAACAACATTCTCAAGCTGCCAGTTTTTTCGTTATGTTAAGAAGTGTCGTTTCGACATTGCGCTTCGTCCCAATCCCTATTCTCTTGTCAGCTCCCACCACAATCTCGGATAATCATGTCCTTCTAAAATCCACCAGATATCCTCGGTGCCGTTGGCTGTTTCGTCTACGAAATCCCAGCCGGCTTCGAGGAATGTGCTGGCTGTTTGCATTTCGGTCTTTGTCTTACCCGCCCCTCCGGCACTGGTGTCCTGGCCCGAAGTCTCAATATCCCAGTAGCAATTGATCACATCGCCATAGCAGTTGTATCCTATGAATCCACCGATGTGCCTATCTGCACTGGAGACCGCAATATCCCTAGGGTAGTTTATACCGGACACCAAGGTGCTGGTTCGACCGCTACTGAGATCCACCTTGTATACCTTGCCTGCAAAATTCACAGAGATATAGGCGCAGTTTTCGATCACAACGATTCCGGTGATGCTGTAATCTTGGATTTCGGCTACTTGCACCGCGCTTCCAGATTCGGTGAACGCATAGACAGCCTGACTGCGAGCAATGTAATATGTTTCGTTAGCGTATGCGATATGACCTATCCAATATGGCAAAATAGACATTTCGTAGGTATTCAAATCGATCTCCACCACTTGTCCATCTCCATCCGAAGAAAGGATCAACCTGTTGTCGACGACGATACCATCGAGAGTCTGCAGACGGGTATCCTGCACAGGCCGAATGCTCGTTGTCGTAATTAGGGCTTGCTGAACAAG
>DQCG01000366.1 GCA_003533825.1 Phycisphaerales bacterium | reverse complement strand
CTACATGAGCCCGGAACAGGCCGAACTGAGTGCTTTGGATGTAGATACCCGCTCGGATATCTACTCCCTCGGCGTGCTACTCTATGAACTACTTACCGGTACGACGCCATTCAGCGAAGAAGAACTGCGCAACGCTGGTTATATCGAAATGCAACGTATTATCCGCGAGCATGAACCGCCTAAACCGTCCACGAAGCTAAGCACGCTCGGTCAGACATTGACTGACATAGCAAAATACCGTGGCTCAACACCTGAACTGCTCACTAAAGCAATTCGCGGCGATCTCGATTGGATTGTGATGAAATCGTTGGAGAAGGATCGTTTTCGACGATACGAAACAGCAAATGGGCTGGCTATGGATATCCAGCGACATTTGGAACATGAACCGGTTCTCGCCAGAGGATCCAGCACCATTTATCGCTACCACAAGTTCCTACAAAGACATAGATCACAGGTAATTGTTGCTCTGGCGATAGCTTTCGTTTTTAGTGGCGTTACGGTCATTCTTTCTATGTGGAATCGAGATCGATTTCAGCTTGCAGAAGCCGAAGGCATGAGGCATCGGAACATTCTATCCCAGGCACGGGAATACGTTGCCAAGGCTAACTATACAGAAGCCCTTGAGATAGCCAAGTCAATCCTCCGCAGTAAGCATGTTGGCCCTGAAGCACAACTTCTCTATGCCGGTATTCTGGTTGAGGGCCGAAAGCCGGACGAAGCTGTGACTATGCTGGAAGTATTGCTTAACGACCGTCCTGAGATTGCCGGCGCTGCCCATTCACTCCTTGCTCGGATACTCTGGGAAAGTGATTCACCTGATAACGAAACTCTAAAGAAAGTCAATGAATACCGACAGAAAGCTGAGGAATTGCTCCCCGATACAGCCAAGGCCTATTTCCTTCGAGCTATGACTGCCATAACGGTCAAAGAGCAGCTAACCTTGCTCGATAGGGCTTTGCAGCTCGATCCCGCCCATTATGAGTCTCGCAGACTACGTGCCTTCATATACAATGCTTCACGAAAGTACGAGAAGATGAAGGAGGATGCACTTGTCATGGCAGTATTGCAACCTCTCGATCCGCTCGGTTACTCGCTACGTGCGATTGCACTTCGTGAGTTAGGCAAGCATACAGAGGCAATTGCGGAGTATGACAGAGCAATTGCACTTACACCCAAGGAAGATATGAAGTATATCGACCTGGCTACCCAACGTTGCGAGGTGTTTCTCCGAATGGGTGATTACGAACGCCTCATTTCGGAAGCCGAGGCGTGTCAGAAGCTATCACCGGACAAGCCTGCCAGTGTCGAGGGCGTCCCGCCCTCGAATCGCGGGCAGGATGCCCGCGACACGCAAGATTTTTCGAACCTACAATACCACATATTCAGTGCTCTGACAGCAATGGGCAATTACGATCAAGCAACAACTCTGTTTCAACAGATTATCAATCCCGGCCATGAAGCTCGCAAGCGATTCATGGACTGGTGTGCAAAATACATATTTGACACCTTGGAGGCAGGGCGATCATGGCATCCAGTGGATCGTGAGCCTGCAGGTGCGGCTTTCTTGCCGATGGTGGAGGCAGAGGAGATATACAATCAACTCTCGACTAAAGCCAAACGGATGATTACAGACGGCTTCACCGCGCGGTATTCCCCGGACGGCAAAAAGATAGCCTTCAGCACAGGCTTCTTTGGTTATAGCGGGCTGGCCCTTTACGATGTAGAGACTTCTCAGACGGATCTGCTCATTGTACCCGGCAAGGATCCGTCCTGGTCTCCCGATGGTCGTTACCTTGCTTTTGTGCGGGATTGTCCAGTCCTTCCTATGCCTGAGTTTGCAAGTGCGGAACGTATCAATCGCCACCGTGGTTATGAGGAAGAAGAAGTATGGATAATGAACGCCGACGGCACGGAACCAAGACGCCTGGCTACTGGTGGTTGGCCGTCCTGGAGTTCGGACGCAAAACACATCTACTATCAATCGTCCGGAGATAATAAGTTGTACAAGATGTCCGTCGAAAGCGGCGATTCCAATCCTCAAGCACTCATACCCTGTTCCGACCGACTGCTCGCGATATCACCCAATGAGAAGTATGTCGCGTATCTGGAAGGCCAGGTGCTCCGAATCGTGGAGCTGTCCTCACAGAAGGTGGTCGCAGAACCGAATTTGCCTTTCAGGATTCAGGGCAAGATATGGTCATTAGACAGTCGAGAACTTTGTTTTGGTAGTTTGAAGTCCACTCATTCTACCAACATCAGAGTTGGCTTGTGGACTTATGATCTTGAGCAAGGGCAACCAAAACAAGTTTTAGAGGCTCCGGTGCACGCCACCTCCCTGGCGTCAGACGGGACGAGAATGCTCTTCAATGTACAGGATCCGTACTTTGAGATATGGGAAGCCAACTTCGATCCGAATGTCAGTTTTCTACAGGCTCTGGGGCCGGGCCAAACGCTGGACGAACACTTACGGGAAATGGTTGCTTTTTATACCCGCAGGATCAAGGCTGACCCACAGGATGCATACGCATATTCCGGCCGCGCGGATTGCTACGATTGCCTGCATGAGAGGAAAAAGGTCAGTGCCGACATGAGGCGCTGGTCGGCTATCCTTAGTGGAGTATCATCTTTAGCTTCTCAGGTTGCTGAGATACGAAAGATCAGGCGCATCATCAGCGTTCCATTAGATTATCAAATTGTCTTTTCTGCAGAAAGACCTGTAAATGAAATTTCGTTACTTAATGTTGCCTTCGGGCAGAAAGGAAGGTGTAATATGAAGACGTTTCAAATTCCAATTTTATCTACTCGTAACCTGGCAATGTCACTTCTTGGTCTTTGTCTTTTGTCAGGTCTTGACGCACCGTACGCACAAGCCAGTTTCACATTCGGCGTGCCGGAGAATCTGGAATCGGTCATCCCTGTCATCGATCCCGCACATGAGTTGATCGGTTGTTTATCCTACGACGAGTTGGAAATATACATTACTTCGAATCGTCCCGGTGGATCTGGTAATTACGATCTTTGGGTCCTTAGACGTGCCTCGACGGACGACAATTGGGATTCTCCGGAGAATCTTGGACCTGCCATTAACAGTCCAAAAAGTGACCAACCTAGTTCCATATCAAGTGATGGG
>DQCG01000106.1 GCA_003533825.1 Phycisphaerales bacterium | reverse complement strand
CTGCCGCCGGCATCGACGGCTTCGCTTCCGGCATCCTTTTATGAATCTTTGGCCGGATGCGCCGAACGCTTAGCACTTCGCCGGATCCCGAAGGTCGTACTGACTCGACGAGTGGCATGTCCCGCCGTCTTCGGCATGTTCCGGCCGGTCCTGCTTATGCCCGTCGGATACCTTAACAAAATGACACGCAGCGATACCGAGCACATGCTTCTGCACGAGCTGGCCCATATCAAAAGGGGCGACCTGTGGGTGCATGGTTTCTATATGCTTCTGCAGATTGTTTACTGGTACAACCCGCTGCTGTGGCTCGTCCGCGGCCAGATGCACCACCTGCGCGAGTTGTGCTGTGATGCTACGGTCGCCCGGCTACTGAAAGAAAGAATAATCGAATACCGCCAAACGCTGATCGACGTAGCGAGAAGATTCTTAACAAAACCCACAGAACCGGGCCTCGGCCTGCTCGGACTCTTCGAAGATTCCAACCGTTTGCTGGTCAGACTGAACTGGCTCAAAAAAGAAACCTGGAGGTACCAAAAAATGAAGAAACTAACAATTATCACCACAATTTTCCTTATGCTGGCCTTTGTCCTGCCGATGGCCCAGGCCCAGGACAAACCCGCAGTCGAATCAGGCAGCGCCGAGACTGTAAAAGTCGAAGTACAGCCTTCGCAGAGCGAGAATACTGCCGAAATTGAGCAAAAACAAAAGCAATACCAGCAGCAGTTATCGCAAAATCTGAAGGAACTCGAAGTCCGGCTCCAGCAGATTAATATCCAAAAACAGAAGCTCGAAAAACAACTTCAGGCAATGGCCCAGGCAAGGCAAGCCGAAGTCCTGGCAGCACAGGCCACATTAATGGCCAAAGACGCTGCAATGAAAGCCAAAGAGAATAAAGACAAGGCGGAAAAGGCATCCAAAAAAGCTGAAAAAGCCAAAGACCAAGCGGCAAAAGCAAAGTCTTTGTCCGAAGTTACAAAAGCCGAAGCCCATGCGAAGCATCTGGAGCAAAGGGCTAAGGATATGGCAGACTGGGCTAAACAATATCAAGCCCACATGAACAGCCCTGAAGTCCGGGAATATTACAAGAATCTTTCCGACAGCCGTTTGCACAAATGGGTAAACAGCAACGAATTCAAGCAATGGCAGAAAGAAATGGAACTTTGGAGCAAAGAATACGCCAAGGCGCACGAGCAGGCCAAATCAGGCGACCATGATCACGCATCGGCCCCCGAACCTCACCTGTTAACCCCAATGCCCCCTATGCCCCCTATGCCCGCGGAAATTGTAACGCCGAGCGTAGCAGCACCCGCTTCACCGGCACCTCCGATGGTTGTTGCACCGGTTCGGCCGCAAGCTAAGAACAGAGTCAAGCCACTTAAGGACCGGTCTGGAGAGGTACTCATTACATCAGTATTCATCGAAAACGACCTTGTCCTGGAGGTGTTGCCCTCTATTGCAAAACAAGCAGGTATAAATATCATTCCCGATGAGAGTGTCGCAGGCCTTCTCACTTGCGAACTAAAAGATGTGCCACTCGATACGGCATTGGAGATAGTCCTGGCCGGCACGCCATATACCTACAAGAAGACGCCGTACTATTATTTGGTTTGCCCAAGAAAAATCGCCGTCCCGGCTCCGGTCCTGCCAAACGTACAAGGCACCAAAAGCGAATCGACACCAAATATCGAAATCAAGAAAGACAAGGACGGCAAATTTATTGCGACTAAAGAGATGCATTTCGTCTCAAAGGTGCGGCCCGGCAATCCCTTCGTCGTCAGAAACAACCTTGGCAATATTATCCTCAAGCCGAGTAAAAACGATACCTGTGACGTCAGGGCCGTCATCCGCGGAAAGGACAAAAACCAGGCCAAAGCCCGCGCAATGGTTGAGCAGGTCTCAATGAATCTTCACTCATCGGATGAAAGATACTATCTAAAGCCGGTTAAGTCCGACGGCGAGAAGTGGAGTAATCTAAGTGTAGATCTTCACATAACAGTACCGCCGGGAATCCGGCCGGATGTGAAAACCGACATGGGAAACATTGAGATATACAATCTTAAAGGGAACGTCAAGGCCTTTACGGATTTAGGCTCTATCAAAGCTATTAATACAACAGGAAACATCGAGCTGTTCACTAAAATGGGTAAAATCGAATTCATTGCTCCCAAGAATCTCTCCGCAAAGCTCAAAGCTCAAACCAAAATGGGCTCCATCGAGAGCGAACTGCCACTGGAAGTCAAAAAGCTTGACATGTTCAAAAGAACCGCAGAAGGCACCATCAGCTCCGGCCGGGCAAATATAAAATTGGCTACCGATATGGGTAATATCATCCTGAAATGGCAGCCCCCGTCGCAGGATGAGCTAAAATTATAAACAACCGAACATACTCCTTCAAAACGATCACTTTACGCACAAAGCCGGGCCTATTCGACCCGGCTTTTTTTATTACGACCTGAGAAATTCAAGATGCGAACAAGCATCTTGCAATCAGGTCTCAGTAGCAAGTCACGGAGACTTTTTCGGAATTCACTTTATATTTAACATTTTGTGTGGTATAATATATAGTTAACATGGAGGTTGGAATTGAATGGAGAACAAAGAATGAAGAGTGTGTCATTGCGAGCGCAGCGAAGCAATCTCAAACCGAACGATTGCTTTTTCTGTTGATAATGCAGAAGATTGCCACGGCCTTCGGCCTCCTAATGACGAACTCTGGAACCTTGTACAAAATACTAATTTGAAAAAACAAAGCCAATGTTAAAATAGGCAAAATAGCACAAATTCAATAACAGCAAAGGTTTATGGGCATTTTTACATCTCGGGTGGTTTTGAACGATGAAAAACAAACCCAATCTTAGCCCCCGGCACTGCCGGGGGTCGAAAAAACAGGTTGAAAAAAAAGCCAATTTTGTCGTTCAGCGTTCGGTGTTCAGAGTACTGCGAAAAGGAATTTGAAAAAACAAAGCCAATTTCCAATAACCAAAAAGAACACAAATACTTTTAAGATAAAGAATTATGTAAATTTTACTATTGTCAAGCCCCAAAAAAACAAAGCCAATCAAAGCCAATTTGTTCGTATTGCGTAAACGGATTTGAAAAAACAAAGCCAATTTTTTATTTTCCTGTCGCAAATACGGCATAACATGCACTATATAGCAAGAACGATAATTCTTTGAGAATTTGAGGTGCCAAGATGTCTGAGAATGACAAATTTTATGTTGAGCGATGTTTGGATGGCCATCCGGACGATTATCGCTACCTTGTGCGACGCTATCAGGGGGTCCTGCTGGCCAACCTGGCCGGCAAGCTGGGCAGCAGAGACCGTGCTGAAGAAGCCGCACAGGAGGCACTCATAAGAGCCTATTTCAATATGGGCAAACTAAGAAAACCGGATTCCTTCTTTTCCTGGCTGCTCGGAATCGCCGACAACGTCGCGAAAGAGCACCAGAGAAAAGAACAACTCCAACGCCAGCGAGAAATCGTCCGCTCATTCTCAGAAGAATCTGCCGGCACCGAACTCTCTCAGGATTACGCTCTCGAGACGGCAATCGCCGAACTGCCCGAGGCATACAG
>DQCG01000107.1 GCA_003533825.1 Phycisphaerales bacterium | reverse complement strand
ACGTCGATCAGCGTTTGGCGGTATTCGATTATTCTTTCTTTCAGTAGCCGGGCGACCGTAGCATCACAGCACAACTCGCGCAGGTGGTGCATCTGGCCGCGGACGAGCCACAGCAGCGGGTTGTACCAGTAAACAATCTGCAGAAGCATATAGAAACCATGCACCCACAGGTCGCCCCTTTTGATATGGGCCAGCTCGTGCAGAAGCATATTCTCGGTGTCGCTGCGTGTCATCTTGTTAAGGTATCCAACGGGCATAAGCAGCACCGGCCGGAACATGCCGAAGACGGCGGGACATGCCACTCGTCGAGTCAGTACGACCTTCGGGATCCGGCGAAGTGCTAAGCGTTCGGCGCATCCGGCCAAAGATTCATAAAAGGATGCCGGAAGCGAAGCCGTCGATGCCGGCGGCAGGTCTTCTTTGCGCAGATGCAGCAATTTGATGACAAGCCAGCCGCCCAGTACGAACATTCCCGCCAGCCATATTACCATTACGTATGCCTGCCAGATCGGTTTGATATAAGCTGCACTTAGAGATTCTCCGGCCGTATTCCCGGGACCGGCAGCAACCAGTGCCGGTTGCTCCTCGGTGACAGTATCGCCGGAAGATGCAGCTTCAACCGGAGATTCGATTACGGCGGCTTCAAGATTTGCGAGAATCATTGCTGTGGTTGCGTTCAGGTTCTCCCGGTGGCTTTCTTTGGCGACTATCTGCCTGGCCAGGGGTTGCAGTTCGGCTGTGATGCTGGTTGACAGTGAAATCGTGGGCGGCAGCACAAGCTTGACAAGTACCATCAGCCACAGAGCATACCTCAACTGCGGCCATGCCCATCTTCGAATAAGTAAATCGACGCAGCCAATCAGTATTATCAGGACGCCGACCTGCCAGAACATGGCTATCGCCCCGCTGAACCACAAACCTGCGATGTGATTGATTTGTTCGATCATTTTATTTCTCCTGCTTTCTCGCTTTCGTTTCCAAGGATTTCGATAAGCTCTTTTTTCTGTTTGTCGTTTAGCTTCTGTTCCTGCAGTAAAAAGTGCATAAGCGGACCCATTGCGCCGTTGAATGACTGGTCCAGCAGCAATCGAAAGGCGCTGAGCCGGGCTTTGCGCTGTGAAACGAGCGGTTCGTAAATGCTCGTATTGGCTTGCTTGTGTTCGCTGACGGCCTCTTTTTCCACCAGCCTGCTAAGCATCGTTTTTACCGTGGTGTATGCCCACTTGACACCCTGGGGCAGCCGGGTCATTATATCCCTTGCCGTCGCGGGGTGCTTTTCCCATAATGCGTTCATGATTTGCCATTCTGCCTGTGTCAGTTTCATATATATCTCCTTCTACAAAAGTAGAAGTATTCTACTACATATGTCGAAGATGCCAAGTAAAATATTACAAAAATTCTCGAAAAATTTTTCAAATCGCTATTTTTAGGCTAAAAACGAGGAAAATTTTTATATGAAAAGTGATATTTGTACGTTTTTCGAATATCCCGGCGTATGCTATTCTGCGGATTTGCCGTATACTTCTACTTCGACATAGTGGTTTAGGTCGTTGTTGTTATTGCCGTTACTGTAGAGACGAACAAAGCGTGCTTTTACCCCCTTGACATCGATAAGCTCACCTTTATTTGTTTCAACATAATGCATATTGGTCCCGGCACCGAGCCCCGCCGTGTTGTCGGTATCGTTATTGAATATCGTCCTGACATTTGTGATAAAATCTTTATCGTCAGCGACCATTACGACCACGTCATAGTAAACCTGGGGCTGCTGATGATAGTGCCAGATCGCTACGGCGAAAATCTCATACATCCCCTCAAGGTCAATTGTGATGTGCTGTAACAATGGTGCTAATTCCACGTAGTTGCCGTCGGCGGCTTCTTTGTCTCCATCGGTGACCATCTCAATCTCGCCGATGATAGGTGCTTCATCGCTGCTGCTGACAGGTTTGCCAAGGGCTATATTTGTGGTCCCGTGCGGCGCCAGGAAGGGCGGACGATCTTTGGTGCTGAGTTTCTTTAGGTTGCTGACCCGCATTGGCTTTTCCGTGCCGACAAACATCGGTCGCGGCAGTTTTATCTCCAGCGGAACCAGCCTTGATTTGCTTTTGTTAAGTATGCCGATGGCAGCGACTATTATAACCACGAGGATGGCAATAGCGATTTCTTTAATTGGGCTTTTCATGATTGTCCCCTTATGTAAATCTCGCGCTTATGCCTTGTTTTACCATTTTATTCAAGGCATATAAAACTCACTCTCTTAGTATCAGGACAATCGATTGCCGCTATTGTTTATGACGATAACCGGACATATTTTGGTATATATAAAATTGTTTTTTCAGTGGGTTTTGCTGTGGAATTTGCAAATAATAAAGGCCGAGCTGATTAAGCCCGGCCTGTTAATCCAAACGCTGGCTGTCGGCGGGTGTTAAATCAATTCGGTTTGATTTCTTTTAAGGATTCGACAAGCTGCTGCAACTTTTCATCGCTCATTTGTTTATTCGCAGCCAGACCCAAAATCGTTCCGTCCGGCATGACAATCATCCTGGTGAATCTTTCTTCGCTGAGGTTTTCCATATTGAAAAATTCAGGATTTGCCTTAGAGATACCTTCCAGGAAAAGGCGGGCATATTCGGAGCCGTTTGGATGGGTGTATAGCTTGATTCCGGATGGAGTTTCCAGAACGACTTTCTCATTGGGTATCCATACCATTCTCTCCTGTTCATAATAATTGCCCTGAACAATTATTATCCTGTTTCCATCGTCGCTCTGTATTGCAATCACATACGCTTTACCCACTCTCATGAGAGGATCGGTAATCTGCATGATAATCAGCTTTTCCATCCAGGACAGTTTTTCCGCCGTATATGCGATATGGCTGAGCCCAGTGCGTATATCCTCGGGGGAGATTTGCTTCGGCTCGACCGGCCTGTAATCCTGAACGACGGTTTTTACTTCGTACCCATCCGGAACCTCAGTGCTGAAAGCGGATTCGTGAAGCTCGAAGTCGAATTCGAATTGATCCATAAAAATAGTCTGTCCCGCCGTGGGATGTTTTAGCTCTATCTCAACCGGAAGTTTTGTTGCCGGGTCGACCCATACCGTAAAATCATTGTACTCATTTGGCTTATGCCTGAAGCCCTGCAGCGTCTTGCCGTTAACCTTTTTTGTTCCAAGTCTTTCGGTAGATTGCTGTTCGAATCGCTTGACCATCTCGATGATATCCGGGTCTTTTTTGGGGCCGAATCCGAGGATGTTTGTAACGACGGCCTTCTTCTGATCGGGATACAGTTCGACGGTTATCGGATTCTCCGACCGCATGTCGATGATATGGATCGAGCCGTCTTCAACTTCCTGGCGTCTTTGTTGAAGATTAAGGTGATAGATTTGCATTGTCGGTATCTGCGGGCCTTGCTCCCGCACTACTCGCTGGCGGCATTTGTATTTCGTATGGCTGCTAAGTTGCTCGACCACCTGCGACCATGCGACGCTCGCTCCGTCGATCGAGCCGCCTAAGAAATGTATGCCGATAGAAACTGCAATAATAATCGCTGCCGCTGTGGCTATTTTTGTAAATGGACTTTTCATGGTTATGCTCCTTAATGCTCGAAAGACGATTATACGTGTTGCGGGTTCCTGTTCGGCCTGGTTGAAGACAGTGAGCATCTGCCGGCGCAGCTTTTGCCGATGCTCCGGGTTCGGCTCGGTGTCGATATTCAGCCGACCAACGACTTTTTCAAAATCAGCTTCGTCTTTGAACATTATATTTCTCCGTCGAAAACGGTCTGTAACTGGTTTCTTAACTGGTTTAGTATTCTGTGCAGCATTACGCGCACAGTTGCCTCTTTTACATTCAGAATCTGTGCAATCTGCTGGTATGAGAAGTTTTCGAAGAACCTTAATGTGACAATGGTCTGGTGCTGCGACTTTAGCCCGAGGATGGCGGCATAAAGCCCCGG
>DQCG01000512.1 GCA_003533825.1 Phycisphaerales bacterium | reverse complement strand
TATGCTCTGCTGAACAAGCCCAGATCAGAGATGAGGGAGGCTCTATTACAATGAGAATTGCTTATCTTCATGCCATTCGTATCAGGCCCCCTTTCCACATAGAATCGACCATCATAATAATCCCTACAGCAATACCGAAGACCATTGCGCTTAGGGCACCGGCATTATTTCCACGCCGCCATAATATACCTGTCAGAACAGCAGCAGACATAGGCACTGCCATATAAGCTGAGACTATCTGGAGATATTTCCAAAGTGTATCGGTTTTTGTGATAACCGGAGCCCACAGAATACCAGCGATGAGGACAACGACAATTGTAACTCGACCGAGCCATATCTGAGCTCTCTGCGAGGGTTCGGTTTTAGCGAAGCGCACAAAGAAATCACGGGTTACAAGTGTTGCTGAAGCGTTTAATGTGCTGTCGAGCGATGACATCAATGCAGCAAGCAAACCTGCAAGCACGAGCCCCTTGATCCCTGCCGGCAGCAGTTCAGACACTAAGGTAGGAAAAGCTTTATCATGTTCGATGTCGGGAAACAGAACGACTGCGATTACGCCCGGAAGGACAAAAATAAAGACCGGCAGGATTTTTAAAAAGCCACCGAAAATCGCCCCCTTACGGCCATGGTCGATATTGCGAGCACCAAGAGCACGCTGGACAATTGCCTGGTCCATACACCAGTAGAAGATTCCGACGAAGAGGTTTCCGAACATAAATCCTGCGATGGGATAGTCGGGATGATCGATTGGCTTTACCATACTCAAAAAGCCATCAGGAGCAGAGGCTGTAAGCTCTGACCATCCTCCTACTCGCGACAGACCGATTACAGTCAACAGAGCTGCTCCAAATACAAGAATCACTGTTTGCAGGATATCTGTGTAAACAACCGCTGACAAGCCCCCTATAGCAGTGTAAAAAGCCGTGAAGATTCCAATGCCCCACATAATAGCAGTACGGCCCCAACCGAAGAATTGCTCCATTACAATAGCGCCGGCATACAAGGCTATCGAGACCTTGGTCAAGACAATCATAACGGTGAAATAGCCCGACAGGTACATCCTGGCAGTCAGACTAAATCGTCTTTCCAGAAATTCCGGAATCGTATAGATACGAGTTCGTAAATACTGCGGCACAAAAACCACTGCCAGAATTATAAGACATAAACAGGCCATCCATTCGAAGCCGCCTGCTACCAATCCCACACGATGTGCATCTCCTGCAAGGCCGACTAGGTGTTCGGTTCCGATGTTACTGGCAAACAACGAGGCTCCTATTACCAGCCACGTCAATTTACGACCTGCAAGGAAATAATTCTCGCTGGTTCTTTCCTTTCTGGTGAAGGAAAGTCCTATTACTACCACAATGATCAGATAGCTAACAATAATAAATAGATCCAGAAATCCGAGCGTAGCCATAGTAATACATTCATATGAATTTAGTATTTCAGCACTATAGCCTACTTACTTACAGCTTCTGTGCAATGAAAATTATTCGGTTGGAGTATGCCATTCGCTATCATTTCTGGTTCCACCTATCCATGTTGACTATCCTGTAATAATATTGGCCTTTTGGGTTGTAGCAAGGTTGTAGAGATTTTGCGAGTGAAAATTGAGCCATTTTTGGAGTGCAATATCACTCTCTCTTAGCTTTTGTTCACAGCAGTTTTGCTCGCCACTCTTCAGCTTTTTCCGGCTTGTTCCAGGCTTTGTAGAGTTGGATTAGCGTGTTCCACGATACTAATGTGTGTGTGGGTGTCACCGAGTTTGAGGCGGTGGACTCTTCGGCCTTTTCGATGGCTTTTAGAGAGGGAGCAGACCAGATGTGAAGGAGGCCCAGGCTATTTCTCGCCATCAGGGTCTGGCCATCGGGGGAAAAGGCAACAAAATAGAACAGTGTCCCCTCACCCGCCAATGTCAACACTTCCTGCCATTCGGCCGTCACCCACAGCTTGACCGCTTCACGGCCGTCGCCCCCAGCGGCTAGGCGGCGGCCATCCGGCGAGAAGGTAACGACATGAGGGGCAAGGAGGAACACGCGCATCATCTCCAATTGTTCGGCCGTCTGCATATCCCAGACCCGGATGTGACCTGTGCCAAAAACCGCCGCAGCCAGACGGCCATCTGGCGAGATATCGAAACCCGCAAGGTTCTCGCCGTGCTCTCCTGGGAGTAGTTCCCGCGGGGGCGTCTGAGGCCGACTGAGATTCCATACCCGTACCTCTCCACTCTGTCCGATGTACCAGTCCTTCGTCCGTAGACTGTTACTGAAGGAGATTCCCGTCGCCTGCACTTGGAACGTTTCTTTCATTTCGACATTGGGCAAATCCCAAAACCGGACATGCCACACTGTCCGGCTTTCGTTAAGATTGCCGGTGACCAGATGCCGGCCATCACCACTAATCCAGAGTACGTCGACTGCAGAGGGATGCTGGAGCACATTCGTCCGTTCCATGCCTGTGGTCAGGTCCAGCAAGCTCAGGCGGCCATCAGCATCGAGCATCGCCGCTTGGCTGCCATTTGCGGCAAGGACAACCCGTCCGGCATTTTGCGTCACCGACTGCCAGCGACGCGTTTCCCGCAAGGTGGCTATATCCCACTGCGCCAGTGTTCCATGAGGCTCGATAACGATAATTGTCCGGCTGTCCGGTGTGAAAACGGCGGGACGCGGCTGGGCCCACCCAGCGAAATTGGTGGCCACTTTGACCGGCAACGTTCGGTAGGCGGGGATCTTTACAGGGGGAGTAAGTGGCCACAGGAAGATAGAACCATCCCTGCAGCGGCTCGCAACAGTGTTACCCTCGGAGGGAACGGCGAGCCCATCCACTTCGTCCGAATGGCCCCGAAGAATAGCGGTCGGACGGCCTTCGGGCCAAGCCCATAGCCGGATGGTCTGATCGGTGCTCGATGAAATTAGATGTTTGCCATCCGGTGTGAACTGGAGATCAGTGACATAACTGCGATGCCCTTCCAGTGTTCCAACCGGTTTGCCAGTGACGACATCCCAATGGTGGATGGTCGGACTTCCGTATCCTGTGGCTACCAGAAAAGCTGTGCAATCGGGAGAAAAGGTCAACGTCGTGACAACGTCGTCGTCAATTCTCCCCGAAAACTTCTCGCTTTCATCGCTTATCTGTAACACCCGGAAACTGGAATCTGCAGCGGCGACGGCAACGAGTTGGCCGTCCGGCGAGATAGCGGCCATACGATGCCAACGTTCGTTCGGTTGCTCAAGAGAGCGCCGCCACAGGATTTCTCCGGTGGCCAGCTCCCATATTGCCAGCTCCCATCGTGAGTCTTCGCGATGGTAGGAGACACTCAGCAGCAGGCGGTCGTCCGGTGTTAATTCAAACCAATCCGCTTCTGCTCGCAGACCCAGGCGACGGACCTCACGCGAGGCCTCCAGATCCCATACGACGATCTCATCCCCTTGGTCTTGCCGCTGCGCGAAGGCAACCAAGGAAGTCTGTCGGGCGAAAGCGGCTCGCCAGCACTCGGTCCGGGTCAGCACCCTCTGACGCGTCTGGACGCTGGCTACCGTCATTTTCCCCTGGGCAAGCCACAACAGGAAGCGGCCGTCGCCGCTATATTCTAAGCCATCCAAACGCTTGGCCCCGTTGAAGAATACTTCGTGCTCATCCGGGCGGGTCTGGCTCCAGAGATATCGCCACTCCCAACCACGCAAGTCTTCTTCTTCCGACTCCGGTCTCTGGCGGTCCAGCAACATCCATGCGCGGCCCAGATTGTTCTCTGCCAGAGCTTGTTGCGCAAGGGTCATATCGGCAGCATAGGCATGTCGGCGAGCCGCCAGTTCTTGTCGCTCGGCTTGTTGACGCAGGGTAGCTTCGCTGGCTTGAGCCGCCTCCGCATTAGCCCTCGCAAGAATCGCCCGGTTGCGCTCCCGCAGTGCCTGTCGCCAACCTGAGGCCGCCAGGGCCAAGCCCAAAACCAATGCCACAGCCACCGCGGCCACTGCGCTGTAGAGCAATCTGTTCCGACGCCAAGCCTTCTGAAGCCGGTACCCCACAGTTGGGGGACGTGCCACAACAGGTTCATTGGCCAAGTGCCGCTTCAGGTCCATCGCCAGGCCGTTGACAGTCTCGTAACGACGCGTCCGATCTTTTTCGAGGCACTTCATCACGATCCATTCCAGGTCGCCGCGGAGCGTGCGACAGAGTACGCTGCCATCGACCTGACGGCGCTGGGCGATTTTGGTACAGTCCTTACCCGCCATGCTGCTCAGACGTGCACTTGGTGTCTTGGGATCCTGTTCGCGGATGACTTGCCTCAGTTGATCCAAGCCCTGGCGTAAGGTGTCACTTTCGAAGGGCAGAACACCCGTCAGCAGTTCATACAGTACAGCACCCATAGAGTAAATGTCCGAGCGAGTATCGATATCCTGGCTGGTCATCTCTGCCTGTTCGGGGCTCATGTACTCTGGGGTACCGATGATCTGGCCCTGTTCGGTATACAACGTCCGCTCTGTTAGCGGTTGGCTGATGGCGCGTGCCACACCGAAGTCGATGACCTTCGGGATCATCTCCTGATCCTGAATCACCACGAGGATGTTTGAGGGTTTGAGATCTCGATGAATAATTCCCTTCTGGTGAGCGTGCTGGATAGCCTCACAGACGTGCAGGAACAGATGCAGTCGCTCTTGGATGGTTAACCGATACTTGTCGCAGTGCTCGGTAATGAGAATACCTTTGACATACTCCATGACGAAATAAGGCCGGCCGCTGGGGGCCAGCCCTGCATCATAGACGCGGGCCACATGTGGATGTTCCAGAAGGGCGAGCGCCTGCTGTTCGGCCTCGAAGCGGGTGAGCACTCGCCTGGAATCCATGCCGGGCTTGATGGCTTTCAGAGCTACCTCTCGCTTGACCGGTTCGGTCTGCTCGGCCAAATAGACGATCCCCATGCCACCCTCGCCCAAAACACTCAGGAGCTTGTAGCGGCCGATCCATCCGCCTGGACTCTCCATCTCCGGTCCGGCCTTGACTATGGCTTCATCCTCAAAATCCTCCAGCCCAAGAGAAATCAACCGGTCGAGATTTTGTGGCTCGGCTCCAAATGTCGAATTCTCTTCACGCATGGTCGTGGCCTATCACAGTAGAAACCTTCACGTCTCCTATATATCCGCAAGATCTTTATCCTTGCTGCGCACCGAATTGCCAGGTCTCCAAAAAATCCCTAAATTCCTCATCTGCCTCGGCATCGGAGCTAACCGTGCTGCGCAGATGCTTTCTGAGTAAGCGCTGGAACCGTCGTTTGACGGTGATGACCATATTGGAAGCAGCTTTCTCCGAGGAAAGACCATGGCGCCGGCGAAACTCTTTGAGCGGTGGTGGATCACGACCTTCGAGGGTCGGATACAAGAGGTAGTCCCGAAAGATCTGCCAATGCGTCTCTTGGCCAGCATGGAGGCAATCTTCCTTTGCGGCTGCCAGGGTCAGGTCGAGAATTGCTGATTTCCAGGCATAGTGGAAGCATGCTTCCGGGCTCCATTTAGATGTGGTCTGCGGCAGGACCGGCAGATGAGCAATCTCCAGCGTGATGAGTTTCTCCGGTGGGATGTTCGCCTGAGTAGATTTCCTACGGCTCATGTCAATCACGTACTGCTTGAGAGCATGCAGTAGAAAAGTTCGAAAACGGCCTTTTGACGGATCGGCTCGCTCGATAAGGTGGCGACTGAGAACGACCTCGTGAAAGAAACCTTGAGTCAGATCCTTGGCCTGCTCGTTGCCACAGCCTGTGCGGCGGAGGTAGCAATAAACGGGCTTCCAGTATCGCTCAAGGAGCATGCCGATCAGCGATTGCTTTGGGTCCTGCTGTTTTTTGATGCCCTCGATCAATGACCAGTGGGTGGTCAGAAAGGCTTCTGCAGATCCGCCCATGTCTGTCCCATCGCTAAGAGCCATGACATCTATTCCCTAACACACAACATTACACCATCTGGCGGTTCATTATACCGTCAATCACTTGAATACAAAATTTATTCACAAGAAATTTGAAGTTCTGCGCAGCGGATCCCGGTTCTCTGCGGATTATTAAGAAGATGTAAAGGGCGGAGTAAAATC
>DQCG01000036.1:3124-3570 GCA_003533825.1 Phycisphaerales bacterium | reverse complement strand
GGTCAGCAACAAATGGTCGACCTCCTCCGGTGTGACGAACTCTGCCGGGATGCGAACGTTGAATTTCGTCCCCTCCGTCTCCAGGCCGCCGGCGGAGATATTGACGTTTTCCGAGGGAATCAGGGCAAGGATTTCCGGAATCGTCAGGTTGTACGAAGCCACCCGGTCGGGATCGAACTCTAACCGGATTTCGGGCTCCAAATCACCCGTTATCTCCACCTTGAGCACACCGGGTACAGATTCGAGCGCATCCTGCACATCGTCGGCGACCTCTTTTAGCTGGACGGGTGAGACTTCGCCGGAGAGGCTTATAAGCATTATAGGCAGCTCGGCGAAGTTGATTTCTTTAATCATCGGCTCCTCGGCGTCCATCGGCAGTTCGCCCTTGGCCAGGTCAACCCGGTCGCGAACGCGCTGCAGGGCCGCTTCGCTGGGTACGTCCGGTG
>DQCG01000036.1:0-3024 GCA_003533825.1 Phycisphaerales bacterium | reverse complement strand
ACGCCCCTGATGCCGTTGAGTTCCTTCTCGATCTTCATCGTCACGGAAGTCTCAATGTCCTCCGGCGAGACACCCTCGTAGATTGTAGTAACCAGGATGAAGGGGATGGGGATATCCGGGGCCGCCTCGCGCGGCAGCGTGAGATAGCTGTATCCGCCCATCAGGATAATGAGCAGGCCCAGTACGGCTACCGTTGTGCGATTTTTGATGGCAAGATCGGTAAGGAGCATAGCGGCTGTTTCCTCTACGGTACGATATTCACCTTCTGTCCCGGAGCGACGAAGCGATGACCGGCGATGATGAGCTTATCGCCCGGCTTCAGGCCGCTTGTTATTTGTATTTGATCGCCCCTGATGATATCGATCTCGACTTCGCGTCGTTTGGCCTGCGTGGAATTGACCACGTAGACGGCCTTACTGTCTTCCATCGGGATCACGGCCAATAGCGGGATCAGGATGGCGTCTTTAAGGATTCGACGCGTCAGGCTGGCGCGCACGATCTGCCCGCTCCGCAGGAGCCGCTGCTTGTTGTCCAGGGTTATCTCCATGCGCGTGGTTCGGGTTCTTGGGTCGGCCAGCTCACTGATGAACGTAATTGTTCCTGCCAGCGATCCGCCCCGGTCTTTTTTCTCCACAAAGATATCCGCCTTTTCGCCGATAGCGAAAAAAGCGATATCTCGTTCGGGTATTTCGACAACCACTTTCACCGTATCGGTATCAACTACCTAGGCCACGGGATTGCCGGTATCGACGTACTCGCCCTCCTCGACAAGCAGATCGTTGAGCACTCCGGCCGTGGGTGCGAAAATGCTGGCGCGCTCCAGACGGGCCCGGATACCTTCGAAACGAGCCTTGCTGATGGCGAGCTGGGAGGTGGCGTTATCCAGGTCGCGCTGAGTAGTCGCGCTTTCTTTGACCAGGTTCGTCATTCGGTCAAATTCGATCTGGTCCCGATCGACCTGCGCCTTGGCGCTCTCGAAATCGGGTAGTATGAGGTCCGTATTCAGCTTGATGAGCAGGTCTCCGGCGCGTATTTTGCTGCCCTCCTCCGGAGGAATACTTTCGATTCGTCCGCCGACCTCGGCAGAGACCATAACGATCCGATTCGGCTCGACCACCGCCGGCAGGTCGAACGTGTCGGCAAGCTCCGGCTGTGCCGTTACTGTCATGACTTTAACATTCACCGGCGGCGCTTCGGTAGCGGGTGCTTCCCGTTTTTTCGCCGGCATTTTCATGATTGCAGTCAATATTCCTATCGCGGCGAGAATGATAATCGCCTTGATAGCGTTCCGACGCAGCCAGTTATTATTTGTCTTATTATTTTTAGTCGATTGAACACCCATCGGCCATACCTTAAATTAACATAAATGGCCATTAACGATATGAGCCATTATTGATATATACATTATAGCATTACAAAAATCCCTTTGACAGTCAAGAAAAAACTCGAAGAGACAGTTGTAAATATAAGGGCTATTCGGTAAAATACCGCCGGATACCGAGTTATTCGTAACGCGTTCTGAGTGCAGTGGAACTCAGAACGACGAATGCAGTCCGCAAGGACTCCATAGGGGAACGATTAAAGTGCTATATATAAGGAGAAGCTCATGGAGCAAGGGCAGTCAAAAATCGAGGTCGAGTACGGAATAGATGTCACCATTGTGACATTTAATGACGAAAGAATCGTCGATGAAGAACAGATCAGGGAACTTCAGGAATCCTTCGGGCCGATTATTGAAAAGAATCAGGACAAGGAACTAATTCTCAATTTTATCAACGTAAAATTTATGACCTCCGCCCTCTTGGGTCTTCTTGTTAGAGTCCATAAAAATGTATGCGAATCGGGAGGTCGGCTGCGACTATCCAATCTGGACTCGAATCTCCGTAAAGTCTTCGAAATTACACAACTAACGAAGGTTTTTGAAATATCGTAAAGTGCGAAAGCTCTACAACCTGCACCGGATTCCTCGTCTTCGCTCGGCATGTAGGCTTCTTTTTTCACGCTGAGCGGAGTCTAAGGGTGAGCAGTCTCGGCGGTAAAATTCAAGGAGCTCCAACAGGTTTGCATAATCCATAAATTCATATCGGAGAAGCGCCAGTGAAATTAGAACGCTACGAAGGCAATCCCATCCTCCATCCAAATCCGGCCAACTTCTGGGAGGACTTGGCAGTATTCAATCCCGCCGCATGGTACGACGAAGACAAAAAGCAGGTTCTGCTTCTATACAGGGCCGCCGAGGCGGGCCCCGAGTACAAGTGCTATTTCGGCCTGGCGGTGAGCAGTGATGGTTTTCATTTCGAGCGTCTCAGCAACAAACCTGTTCTTAGCCCCAGCGCCGATGGTTTCGATGCCAGCACCATACAGGACCCAAGAATGGTGAAAATGGGCGAGTATTACTATATCACGTACGCCAGCCGGTTCTTCCCGTTCGGCCAGTTCTGGATACCGAAAGAACAGCAATACGTACCTCCCGTCTGCCCGGCTGATTTTCCCCGTGTAATTCGCAACAACGCCACAAGCACAGGGCTGCTGCTCACAAAAGACTTTAAAAGCTTCATCCGCGCCGGCAGAATAACGAACCCCGTCCTCGACGACCGGGATGTAATCCTCTTTCCCGAAAAGATAGACGGCAGGTACTATATGATACACCGGCCGCTCGAATGGGTCGGCCCCGAATACGGGACCGAACACGCCGCCGCATGGGTTTCGTCGGCCGAAGACATGCTCGGATTTCGAAAATCGAAGCTCCTCATCAAGCAAAAGTACGATTGGGAGGCGGGCAAATTAGGCGTCAACACCCCGCCTGTCAAGACGGAGCACGGCTGGCTGACGATTTACCACGCCGTAGGGCACGACAAGTACTACCGACTCGGAGCGCTGCTGCTGGACCTGAACGACCCCGCCAAGGTATTGCACCGCACGCCCGACTGGATCATGCAGCCCGAGCAGGATTACGAAATCGATGGATACTACAGGGGCTGCGTCTTCCCCTGCGGCAGTGTCGTGATCGACGGAACGTTGTTC